>CALHBL010000206.1 GCA_937930825.1 uncultured Bacteriovoracaceae bacterium | reverse complement strand
TCTAAAGGAAATATAAATTTTGAAGGAAGTGAAAGTATTACTATTTATGATTCAAGTGATTGGGCGCAAAGAGGGTTTTGTAATAATTGCGGAAGTAATCTCTTTTACAGAATGAAAGATGAGTCGATTGGCTTTTGTAATTTCTTCCTCGGTACTTTGGATAATCAAGAAGAGTTTAAGTTTACTTCACAAATATATATTGATCACAAACCAGATAATTACTCATTCCAACAGAAAACACAGAATATGACTGAAAAAGAAGTCGTTGACATGTTTACTCAGAGTTTAGAATGAAGCACTTAACTCTCTTCATTAAACACCAGCTTAGCTATCTTCTCTTTCTCCTCGCTGTTTTTGTTATTCCTCTGTTTATATTCTTAGAGTTCTCAACCTATGAGCTTCCCAAGGTTCAGTATGTTTTTCTGAGTGCTTTATTTGTTTCCCAGTATATTTTCTATAATGAAAAGAAATATAGAAAGAAAATAGCTGAGAGAGTTACAACAATATTACAGAGAGAATTAATGAGGGTTCCATCCCGAAAAGAAGTTCAAACGCGATCAGACCTTGTTATTCAGTATAGAGGTGCTAGTATAGTAATATCAGCTTTAGCTATTTTATTTATCATGATCTACTATGGTGAATTTTAATAATATAAAAATCAAGGTCTACTATGAAGCGGTCTCTTCTCACTACTTTACTAATATTTAACGGTGGTATTATTTCAAGCACTCTTGGTGCTTCTCATTTTGATGGTAATCCTTATGAGTGCCTTACGTCACGAGTTTCAAAAAGATCTGGCAAAACTTATGCAACTCTTCATTATATTCATCCAAAGAAAGGTCTTATTATTAAATTACCTGGTATAAAGAAAAAAGCTACCTTGAAGATTGCTAATCTTTATACTACTAATGGTCGCTATGATGGGGTCTATAAAGGTGATTACCCAGCTATTACAAAAGTAAAGTTTGGCACTTATTGGCCAAAGAAGAAGGTTAAAATTGAAGAAATGATTTCTAAAATGGATAAGACAAATTGTAAGAAGATGATAAATACTTCTTTCTTTGACCTTCCTTATCTCAACACTTTGAGCTGTATGGATCCTCGAAAAACGGGTTCGTGTAAAGCTTTAGGGCGATAATCAAAGAAATTTATTAAATGAAAACTAATAGAAAAATTACCATAGTGGGTGGAGGCCCTTCTGGCCTCTTCTGCGCTTATCTTCTTTTGAAGAGTGGCCATGCCATAGACCTCTACGACTCCTCTTCAGGCCTTGGTAAGAAATTCTTAATAGCTGGCAATGGTGGATTAAACCTAACTCACTCTGAGGAGTTGACTAGTTTTACTACTCGCTATGGTAAGAATGAATATCTATTTAAGAGCTTAATTAACGACTTCTCACCAAGTGATCTTAGGCAGTGGTGTTTAGACCTTGGGGTTGAAACTTTCATAGGCAGTAGTGGGAGGATTTTTCCCAGAGAAATGAGTGCTGGTAAAGTGCTCGTCAATTGGACGAGAGAACTAAAATCTCATGATAGCTTTAACCTCTTCTTGAAACATCGTTTAGTTGGCCTGGATTCAGATAAGAGGCTTATCTTTGAAAATGAAGGTAAAGAAGTTTCAGTGATGGGTGATACTATTATCTTTGCTCTGGGAGGAGCTAGCTGGAAGAAGACTGGTTCCGATGGAATATGGAAGAGTACGGTGGAGTCTATTGGAGTTAGGGTTGATGAGTTTCTTCCCATGAATTGCGGCCTTGAGAGAGCTTGGTCTGAGTACTTTAAAGAAAATAATAATCATACATTTCTTAAGCACGTGGAGGTTTCCTTTAAAGAGCGAAAATCAAAAGGAGATATTACTCTTACCTCTTATGGGTTAGAGGGGGGAGCTATCTATGCTCTATCTCATTTTGTTAGAGATGAGGTTTTGAAAAATGGAAAGGCCTCTATTTCTTTAGACTTAAGGCCAGCTTTGAGTACTGAGGCGATTAAGCGAAAGTTGGGAACTAGACCTAAGAAAATGAGTCTAAGCAATCATCTCAGAAAAGCTTTAAACTTTGACTCATATACTTTCACATTACTGAAAGAGTTGCTTGAAGCTGAAGATTTTAATGATAGCAATCTACTGGCGAAGAAAATTAAAAATCTAGAAATTGAAGTTAATGGGTTTAGGCCACTTGATGAAGCTATTTCTACGAGCGGAGGAGTTTGTTTTTCTCAGCTGAGTGAGGGAATGGAGCTGAAGGCAATTCCTGGACTATACTTCTGCGGTGAGATGCTTGATTTTGATGCTCCAACTGGGGGCTACCTTCTTCAGGGGTGTTTTAGTACGGCCTGGAGAGTTGCTGAAGCAATCAAAAACACTGACTTTGCTTAGCATAAAGCCTTTCTATAGCCTTAACTTTCTCTGCATCTATAGAAGATCGTATATAACAAAACTTCTTATTCTTATCCCTTAATTGTATTATCCATTGGGGCTTTTTCTGGTCGTATTGAAATTCAATCTGGCAAAAGATACTCTTTTTGAAGAAGTCGGTAACGAGAGAATTATTTGCTATTTTGGATAATGAAGCTCCTAGCTTAGAGCGCGTATAGTTAAAATGCCTAATTCCTCTTTGATCAAGGTAGAGGTCTCCAGATTTATATAAACCTTTAGAAGTAAGAAAATAAAGGTTTATTGAATTGATGGAGCATGTCTTATCTAAAATATTTTCTAATTTGATAGTACTTAGCCTTATACTTATTGAAATGTGATCACATCTTGAGCTCGTTACTTTGATGGCCGCAGGCCTGAGAAGAAGAAGGCGCTTATATGCAGCTGAGCTCTTAACTTTTCTCTCTATATCCTTTCGTTCTTGTTTTGTGAGGGGTTTCTTTAAACAATTAAGAGTGGTAGATTTGGACAGAACGACCTTGGAAAATAAGATAGTGGCCAGTAGTACCGGAAAAATTATCATTTTATATTCTTTAATCATGGTAGCTATTAGAGCATACTATGCAGTATGAGAGCAAGAGTTGAACTCTATAC
>CALHBL010000205.1 GCA_937930825.1 uncultured Bacteriovoracaceae bacterium | reverse complement strand
TATGGAAGAGTGAAACAAAAATGGGTGATGACGGAATGATTTCTAAAATGCTAGCTAAAATACCTAAGGCCCAGCGAGATATGGTTAAAGGGATGATGGAGAGTAAGATGAAATCTAAACTCCAGATAAGTGAAGTTTGCTTTACGCAAGCCATGATTGATAATCCCCAAAAAGCCTATGAAGAACAAATGGCAAGGAGTAATGGCGACTGTAAATTTAAGGCCATCGAAAGTACGGGCACAACATTTGTGGGGAGTATGAATTGCAAGAGTAAGAAATTCTCTAGCGACTTTTCTTGGAAGGCACTTGATCCTAAGAAGACCAAGGCCATTGTTAATACCATTCTTCCTGGTGGGGGCAAGCAGACAATTCTCGTAACTTCTAATTGGGTAAAAGGTGAGTGCAAGCCTAAGTAAAACTATTCTCAAAGATAAGCCCCATTTTTGAAGGGGCGATTCTTTTACAGATGCTTCTCTAATGACATGAGGAAGTTATACTCACTTTTAAAAGGCTCAACCCCTGCATCACTACCAGTAAAAATGCGAACCCTATCTCCTTCAACATCAATCATTTTAAAACCAAACTGACATTCTTTAAGAGTACACTTGAGGGTATTGCCGGCAAAGAATTTCTTGTTGCTCCAACCATGCAGATTGGCAACACAACTACGATAAGTTGATTTACCAGCTAAGCGAGGACAGAGAAAGTCTTCAACCTTCTTCTGCCATGATCTTCTGCCAATTGTTGGCCAGGCTTCAATGGCCTTGGCAATGCCCCTCATACATTTTAAGTTATCAACTTCAGTGCCAAGTTCAAAGTTACAGAATGATTTGTAATAAGGAAGGCCTACTTCATAACTACCCCAATGCCCTCTGTAGGTATGGTTATTGGCCATTAACCGGTGGCAGAAACCTTTCCAGCACTGCTTTGATTGATTGAAGAGGTGGTGATTCGTCTTACTCTTAGGTGTATAGAGAGGGTATTGACCAGAGTTATTATGAAACCATTTACCATCCCAAATTTCTTGAAAGTCTGTTGATGATAACGAGCCTAGAACAGGTCTTTTTAAACGCTCAGATATTTCAGGCGCGATGACAAAGCCGGTGTTGCAACCATGAAGAATAACGTAAGAATCAGGAGCAAAGTTACTGGCCACTTCCTGCCAAGGAAAATTCTTCGCACTAAGACGCATCCCTTTTTGAATAGCGTTTCCACCATTGGCAGAGTTATGAGAGAAGATATGGAAGCTTGCAATTTTCGGAAGTTTTTGGAGGTAATAAGCAATAATATTATGGGTAAGGTCTCTTCTGCTCACTTTTTCTACAGTAAAACCTCTTCTTTCTAATTGGTGTTGGTCTGCTCGGCTACTGCGCTCTCTGGCCCAAAGAATAAGCTGTGCTCTTGAGTCTGGGTAGAGGTCATCATGATATTGGGCCTTAGTAATAGCGCTATAGAGAAATTGAAGTCCAAGCTCTTTTCCGTACCCTGCCACGAAGACATCGACCGTCTTAACCTTTTCCCAATCCACTGGCTTTAGAGTAAGAACACTATAAGCATGCACCTTCGCCATAAGAAGAAGTGCTAATAAACTAAGCAATTTCATTTTATCCCCTGATCGTCTTTTTCTAACTGATTAACTTTGATTGAGTATCAGAGAATAGGCATCCGGGGCAAGGCGAGTGTAAAAATGACTAATAAGAAGGGAAGTGATTTATGAAAGAGGCCTTCAATTCAGAAGAAGTTGAAGGCCGTCATTATTCTCTTAGTTACTATACTTAACCATCTCCCCAGCTTTGTAGCGGGTGACGTAATCATCTACTTTTACTTTCACTGTTTTACTGAGGTAGATCATCCCGAGAATATTAGGAAAGGCCATTGAAAGCAGCATTAAGTCAGCGAACTCAACCACATGGCCAATACTTAAGACGGGACCAATGATGATGATGAGTACGTAGACAACTTTATAAACCGTGATGGCCTTCTGACCGAATTGATGACCAAAGAGGTACTCCGTCGCTCTTTCACCATAGTAAGACCATGAGATGAGAGTTGAGTAAGCGAAGATACAAATGGCACCCATCAGAAGATAGGGCATGAAGCTTCCTAAGTTTGAAAACGCCAGAGCAGTCATTTCAACGCCCTTGCCTTTAACACTAGGATCTAGGTGAGCATCGGTAATAAGGATTACTAGGGCCGTCATGGTACAAACGACAATGGTGTCAATGAAGGGGCCGATCATAGCAACGACTCCCTCTCTTACCGGTTCATCTGTCTTTGCCGCTGAGTGGGCAATGGCCGCAGAACCAAGGCCGGCTTCATTAGAAAAAGATCCTCTTTTCACCCCTTGAATCATAACGCCAATAAAGCCGCCGTAGAGAGCATCTGGGCTAAAGGCCTGAGAGAAAATTTGAGAGAACATATGGGGAACTGCGTTTAAGTTTGAAAAAATAATAGCAAAGCAGGCCAATACATAGAAGGCACACATGAGAGGAACGATCTTCGAAGTTACAGCGCCAATTCTTTTAATTCCCCCTAGAAGAACAACACCTGTTAAGGTCGCCAAAATAATACCTACCACCCATGGATTTGTTGACGGGTATTTGGAGACAATAATTTCAAATGTCTGATTGGCCTGAAAGAGGTTACCACCACCAAAGCTGGCCAAAATAGTCATGAAGGCAAAGAAGCCACCAACGACTTTTCCAAGTCCTTCAAAACCTTTTTCTTTGAAACCTTGGCTGAGATAGACCATGGGGCCTCCAAGCATTCCACCTTTAGAGTCTTTGACTCTATAGAGCTGAGCAAAGGTGCAAGAAGAGAATTTCATGGACATGCCAAAGAAGGCGACAATCCATAGCCAAAGAATTGTTCCAGGGCCGCCCACGCCAATGGCAACGGCAACGCCTGCTATATTTCCTAGTCCTACGGTAGCTGAAAGAGCTGAGGTGAGGGCCTGAAAGTGAGATATTTCTCCTTCATGTTCTGGGTGATCATAGTCACCCTTTACAACACTGATAGCATGCTTAAACATCCGCACATTGAGAAAGCCATAACGAAGAGTAAAGAAGAGGCCACCACAGATCATCACAAAGAGGATGAGGGGAAGATGAATAAGAGGCACTGGCCAAAAGAGGATGGGAGCGTAGGCGCCATTGATTTTTTCAAAGAGGTGATTAACAGATTCTTGCATTCCAGAGGCAAAGGTCGATTGCGCCACGAGGGCAGAGGAAAGAAGAAAAATGACTTTTTGTAAGGTCATCAAGAACGCTCCGTCGTAAATAGATTAAAAGGGGAAATGCATTCTAACGTAGAGCTTTTGGTCTTGGCCAATGAATTGGAATTAACCAATAGCGTAGGGCGCAGTGTTGACGCGTTATGTTTGAAACCAGAGGTTAGGCTTAGCTGAGCTATTTTAGGAGGGACAGGCCTTGGGTCAATTTATTCTTGCACTCCCTACTTAAAGTCCCATTGTTAGAGTTGATTAAATGCCTTAAAAAGTGCCTTCCAAAGGAGTCCGTATTTTCAAAAATAGCGGAGCTGTTTCTCTTATCTCTGGCCGATTGATAGAGAATGGAAATCATCTGAGAGGTAAGAGTATTCCTATCACATACACCTAAAGTGCTGAAGAGGATGGCGCCAATGGGGCGACTAGCATCA
>CALHBL010000204.1 GCA_937930825.1 uncultured Bacteriovoracaceae bacterium | reverse complement strand
GAAGTGATGATTTAGGTATAGGTGACGCAACAGAAGTACTCGATACTCCTGATGAAGAGGTTGAAGATCTTGGTGATGGCTTTGGTGATGATCTTAATGGAGAGGCCAACCTTGATGATGGCTTCGGTGAAGATGCAAACCCCGATGATGCCCTAAGTGATGATTTTTCTGATCCCTTAGAGGAGCCAGGTGAAGTAGACTTCTCAAATGATGTTGATGAGTCGGGCGGAGGTTTTTCTGATGATTTTTCTGATGATGGTGGGTTTGGAGAAGGCGAAGAAGAAAATAATTACGATATGGATTCATATGATGATGATATGGATGAAAGAACTCAGGTTGTAAAAAGTTTTGCAACCTTCGAGCTCGAGATCTTTGGAGAGTTTGCTCCTTATGATAAATTTGTTTTAGAGAAACCAGAAACTTTCATCGGTCGTGATCCAGAAAAGTGTGACATAGTTTTAAATGATCCTGAAGTTTCTGGTGTTCACTCTGTAATTAAAAAGAATGCTATAACATGCACGCTGGAAGATTTAAAGTCAGCCAATGGTACTATTCTAAATGGTGAGCGGGTGAATTCCCATGAACTTACTAGCGAAGATGAGTTTCTTGTAGGTTCAACATCATTTACAGTTGCTATTCAATCTGACTTTATTGAGCAAGAAAGAGACCGCATCATGCCGGTCGAAGAGAATCAAATTGTCGAGATTGAAGAAGTTTTAGAGGTTGATGAAAACTTCGAAGATGCTGACGGAAATATAATAGAAGCTGATGACTTCGGAGAAAGTGAAATTAGTGATAAGCCAACTTCTCTCTTTAGCAAAGAGGCTTTAAAAGATCCGCAAAAGAGAAAGAAGATCTTAATATATGCTGTGGCTCTTATTGGTTTATGGGTCATGCTAGATGATGTAGATGAGAAGCCTAAAGGAGATAAACCTAAACCTACTAAGATCGTGAAGAAAGAAGAAAAGCCACTCGCTCCGAAAGTTAAGCCCCTTACACCCGAGCAAGCAGAGTTTGTGGAAGGGCAGTACTTACTTGCTAAAGAGTACTTTGCTGAAGCTAAGTATGGTGAAACAATTCAAGAATTAGATAAAATATTTGCGATCACCCCGGAATATAAGAGATCTCGTCAAATTAAAGATTTAGCAACTGAGGGGCTAAGAGAAGTTACTAAGCTCTTAGAACAGAAGAGAAAGGAAGAGCAGCAAAGGTTAAGAGCACTTAAGATTAAAGATTTATTAGAAAAAGCAAAAGTAGCAGTAAAAGCAAGAAAGGCCTCTCTATCAAAGAGTTTATTTGAAGAGATTATAAAACTTGATCCCGATAACTTCGATGTTACCCAGCTTAAACTAGACCTTAGTAGTTATGAAAGAGAGCAAGAGAGAATTGCATTAGAAAAAGCTCAGAAAGAGTCAGAAAGAAAGAGGCAGATTCAAGAGCTTTCTCCGGGTAAGAATTTCTACCTTTCAAAGGACTGGTATAAGGCCATCTTAAAACTCCAAGACTTTACGAAGTTAAAAGATATGGATGAAGACTTGATCAAAGAGGCGGCAAAAATGTTAGAGGAGTCTCGAAATAGTTTGAATGGAATTGTTAATCCTCTACTTGGTAAAGCGCGGTCCTTAAAAGAAGGGCAAGACTTGAAAGGAGCCTATGAGGTGTATCTGGAAATAATAACTTATCACCCATCTCATGAAGAGGCCCTCAATGAAATGGATGATATTCGAGAAAAGTTAGAATCGAGAAGTAAGAAAGTATATCGCGAAGCAATCATCGCAGAATCTCTAAGCCTATATGATAATGCCAAAGAAAAGTTTGAAGAAGTTCAACAAATAAGTCCGACAGATAGCGAGTACTACAAGAAAGCAACGATAAAGCTAAAAGAGTATTTGGACTAGGAGATCAAATTGATATCATTAAAAAGTTATGCTGCTAAAACAGATCAGGGCCCTTATCTTCAAGTTAATGAAGATGGCCTAGATATCGACTTGGTTAATAAGCTTTATATGATTTTTGATGGTTTTGGCGGAGGAAGTGTTGGTGATCGTGCAGTTCATTTAGTGAGCGAGACAATTAAAAAATTCTATACCAGAGTTGGTGGTGATCCTGACTCAACTCTTCCATTTTACTATAGCCCAAAGTATTTACTGGAGGGAAATGCTCTGATAAATGCCATGGAATATGCTCACTTTCTTTTAAAGAATGAAAATAAAGAAAAGGAAATGAATAACCGTGGAGGTGCTTCAGGTATTGCCATTTCACAAGCAGACAATCTTTTAACATTCGCTCAAACTGGAAACTGCATGGGTTTACTCTATTCCCAGGGTCAGCTGCTCTGTATTTGTGAGCCTGATAACTTTAAAATGGTCTCTGGTGATCACTTTGAAAGTAACTTCACAAGTGCTCCTGCATCAGGTTTCGGGCTCTTTGATCAGCTTCATACCCAGATAAAAGAAGTTCGAGTAAGAAAATCAGATAGAGTTATTCTTCTTACTGACGGTATTTATAATAGAGTTAGTCGTGATGAAATTAGAGATATACTTCAAAGAGAAGGGGCCAAGAATCAAGAGAAAGTAGATACCCTATTTGAATTGGCGAACTCCA
>CALHBL010000203.1 GCA_937930825.1 uncultured Bacteriovoracaceae bacterium | reverse complement strand
CAATGCGGCCATTGATATTTTCTATATGGTAGCCAAAGCTAGCAGCGCTTAGAAATCCAATTGTCATAATAGTTAGTTTTTACATATTGCTTCCCTTCTCTTCCATTCTTTAACTAATTCACTCTTATAGGGGTCATGCTTTTTCATTTCAAGCCAAGTGAGTTTTTGATAGAGCTTAACTTTCTTCTTTAATTCTTTTCCCAAAAGATTAAATTCTTCTTCTAGGGTATTGACCTCATCTTCATCAACGTTATGGGCCGTCATGGCATCAGTCATATTTTTAATGACGATTCTCAGTTTTGCTGTTTCCTGGTCTATACTTGCTCCAAGCTGAGTAAGTGTTTCTTTTTCTTCTGATCTTTCATCCAATTCGTTTTTCAATTTCTTTCTCACTTCTTTGATTTGAGAAACTTGATTCTCTTTCTTTTTAATACCTTTATTTTCTTCTACTTCTTCTTGAATAACTAAAGTTTTGTTTCCCTTGTCATTGTTTGCCCAAAATAGGGAAAAACCTGCTGATAAAACTAGACCTAGTATAATTACTTTCCTCTTCATTTCATTCTCCTTTGAATTACCACAACTAAGAAAAAGAGGAGGGCGGCTATACCCCCCGCTCTCGATACCGATTTATAGGCATCCCTCTCTTTCGATACAGACTTTCATTTCGAAATTGGCCGCACCTTCGTTAACGATAAATGTATTAAGATTCATCTCTCTTGTAAGAGTTCCTTTAGAAGTAATTTTTGAACTTGTACTTCCAGAGTGTCTTACACCGACAAGGTCATCGAGCCCTTTGAGGACTACATTAGCAATCTGACATCCCGTTAGCTTTCCACAGATATTCATAATCCCATTACCAAGATTACTGAAAACCTGTGGCTTTCCTGTGTCGTGAGTAGGGACAGTAACTTCTAGATCGTAATCTTTGGCATAAGTCATAATGAACATTGAGTACATGTCTTGATAGAGCATATTCTTAAGTTCTTTATTTGCCTGATTCATATCTTCTGGCTTCACACTTGTGGGAGCTTCAGTGATTTCACACTTTATGCCAAGTGATTGAGCTACATCATGAGTAGTATTGTCCCAACGATGAGTCACTCTTTTGAACCATCTCCAGCTAGACTTTTTTCCACGACTTCTTGTGTAGTTTGATGCCTGAGAGACATTCAGTGAACACTTTCCTTTAATTGGCGCTGCTGCCTCAAAGTACTTGTAACGAAGACCAACATTCTGAGTAAAGATTGACTGACCAGGTGCCGGGCTCTCATAAACCGTCTTCATGACATCTTGTTGTTGAGTCTTTCCTGTTTCATCAGTATAAGAATAAGTCACCTTCTTACTTTTTGGATAACCACAAAAGGCACCCATTGTAACTGGAAACTTGAAGGCCCTAGCTCCTCCAAAAGATCCGTTCATATCTGGGTAATCTACTAAAATCTGCCCTTCACCATTTCTGTCTTCTACTTCTGTATTAGGAAAGGGATAGGTCTTCTTCTGAGCATCTGGATGACTTCGATCTAACTCAGTTGGGTAATTGTAGTTTTCATACTGATAAGAGAAGTTATCCGCTCGTCCATTCATTGCGATATTGACCCCTGTGTTGAGGCGAACATCAAAAACCGGAAGCGTAAGAATATTAAAATCCGGAAGATTAAGCTCTGTTCTGGCATTTCTCAAATTCTCAATTTCTGAATTTGCATTAAACGAGTAAGAAGTACTTGCATAGCCTATTGGCTTATTTTCTAATGCCTCTATGAGAGACTTAGATTTTCTTAATGAATCATCAGCTAGTCTTTGAATTCTTTCAAATGATGTCACTAAACTCTCTTCCACATCTTGCAGCCACTGTAATTCATCTTTAAAGGGTGCCCAACCTTGTAATGCCACAGCATATGAGTTGTGTGCTGTTGAGACTTCATCAGAAACGAAGGAAATTTCGTGTGCCAGATCTCTTTTATCTCTTCTGTAGTCCTGAATTATTTGATTCTTATCTGATTCCGCAGTTGCCAAGGCCAGCTTACTTGTGAGTTTAGTATCCAAGTTTCTGTCTTTAATCTCTAAGCCTTCTAAGCGAAGTTTCTTTCCTTCATAAATTTCTTTTGCTGAAGTATAGCGCCCATAGATTTCACGATTATCTCTAGTGTAAGTGAGAATTTGGGATCTCATTTTTTGAATGTCGTTTGTGTACTTTGAATTTCTAGCGAATACACCAAATGAAGATTCAAATGCTGGAGAATAGGCCCAACTACCAGCTAGAACACCTGCTAGCTCTTGCTCATTGGGGTAACGAAATGTTGCAATTCTATTTTCATGAAGCTCGTGGCAAGAAACACTTCCACCAACTTGAGTAAATTCTCCAGAAAAACGCTTACTTGTCGGGCGAACGTAAACAACTTTTGGGTTGTCACGATCACCAATGATTTGACCAATACCTTTTCTTCCATCGAGCTTTCCCGTTATCTTTGAGATGTCTCTATTAGAATCGGGCATTCCTGCTAATGCACTACTTGAAACTGCTGCCAATAGCAGCATATTTGTAAGTTTCACTTATACCTCCTCGAAACTTTATTCTTGATTCCCTATGAGCAGGTTCTGGGCCAATTATATATCGCAAGGCGCATGGGCTTAAGTTTCTGAATTTACTTGTTTCAAAAAGAGAGAGAGAAGTAATAGTTTCCAAAAGTAAACTATTGAGTTGAATAAGAGAAACAAGTTTCGTAGAAGAAACGCATGAATATCCTCATTGTGGACGACGATCCTCTCTGGCTTTTTAATCTTAGAACACGAATGCCTTCAAGCGCAAAGGTCTTAGAGTGCCGATCCTTTGCTGCTGCAAAGAGACTTCTTGAAAATCATCACTTTGATTTAGCTCTCATAGATTTAGATATAGAAGGCCGACTTGATGGTTTGGAGCTTGTTCAAATGGCAAATGACTTAGGTCTCTACTCAGTGATTCTAACTTCTCATGAGGAAGATGAAGTTATTGGAGAAGGCTATAAGAGGGGAGCTAAAGACTTTATCAATAAGCCCCTAAGTGACGAAGCATTAACCAAAGTCTTAAATAGATTTCAGACCTTTCAAAACCAAAGTAATCAATTCTCAGCAATCTCTAAACGCTTTATTACAGAAGATGAGGACACCAAAGAGATCTTAAGAAAACTGGGA
>CALHBL010000202.1 GCA_937930825.1 uncultured Bacteriovoracaceae bacterium | reverse complement strand
AGGCCCTATGGATTGCAGGCCACAGAAAACTCCGTTAACCGTGCGGGCATGACTCTGGGTCACTTGTCCTTTTGCAACAGAAGACAGCAGGCGCACTCTTTGAGTTAAGCTGGGCCGATTCCTATTCATATCATCCAGTTTTTCTAAACTCTGTAAGAGATCTACTGGGGAATTAATTAAGACAACTTTCTTTGGCGCATAAGCAGCTGCTGACTCCTTAAGTTGAACCGCCAAGTGTCCGGCCGTTAAGGCCCCTAAGGAAAAGCCAAGATAATTGATTTGAGAAAACTCAACCTTCTTGACTGTTTTTAAAAGTTCAATGGCCTGATTTATTGACCTTCCTAGGTCTTGAGCATCCTGAGCAATATTTCCGACGTAGCCAGTAGAACTAAAAGATTGAACAAAGTCCCCTCTAAACACTGAAGGGATCAGGAGGATATTACCTTTAAAGCCAGAGCTTCTTAGAAAGTAGCTGATCTTCTTCATGTGAATCGCTCTAGCATCGGAGCCAATTCCGGCAAAAATAAAGAGCCACTTATCTTTATAAAGACTTTCTAGCGCCTTAAGATAACCGAAGGTCAGGCCCTTTCCCGTTTGCTTACTCTTAACCTTAACTTTTACTATTCTTTGCGCAAAGCGCTCTTTAAAGTAAATACTGGTTAAGGTCGCGATGTCCGAGCGGTAGCACTGAAGCTTATCAAAATCTAAGCCTATTGCCGAGGTACCACTAACAAAGAAGGCGAAGAAAAGTAGAGTAATGAGAGCTTTCATAAGGATCACGGCCAAGGTTGAATTCTGTGCCTATAAGCTAACCCAAGGTGAAATGGGGGTAAAGGGCCAGTATCAAATTTTCATTACTACTGACTAACCACTAAACAGAGCTTCACATAAAATCAACGAGATAGGACGACGAAAATTGGCCTCTTCATTGCAGATAAGGAAATTGACTAAAGACATTCTTCTAAGGGATTTTAAGTGAGAACATCTACACTTCATACTATCTGTATTGCTATTTCTATACTCGTTGCCTTGATTGGGAACGCGAGTACTTCGCTTTAAGTTCTTCTTGTTCAAAAAAAGAAAGCCCTTAATTAAAGAGTTTTAACTTCTTTAATAAGGACCTTGTGTTGCTTAAATGATTTAAAGATCAAGTGGAAGTGAAACACTAATCACATATTCCTTAAATTCTTCTTTACTAGATAAATTTCCAGATATTCCGCTAGACTCTATCTCGTCATAGGAGAATGATCTCATCTCAGCGTTGAGGGAGATAAAAGGCAGGCCTGTAAAACCAGCACCAAGAGCAAAGCCCCCACCAGAGAGTTCATAATTTGAAGTGCCTTGAGTAAAATCTGCGGCTGCACTAAGATAGTAAGTGGCCCAAGCTCTTAGTAAAATAGGGAGTTCATACCCTACAAAGAGGCCCAGTTGTTTGTTATCGAATGAACGTTCAAAGGTTGCACCATTACTCTTAACTTCATACTCCATATCAAAGGAAGACATAGAGTAATCTATCCCGCCCATAAACCCAAGCATCGAATAGCCGAGTCTCGCTCCAAGGACCGGCGCATTGTAGCTCTGCTCTGCAGGAACAGATCCGCTATTAGTAGCAACATTATTATCCCCAGAACCAAGCTGATAACCAAGATAAGGCTCAACCAAGAAGCCAGCACTGGCCATACTGGAAAGAGTAAAGAGAAAGACTGTGGAAAGAATTTTGAAAGTTTTATTAGTACGCATAAGTTCTCCTTGAACATGGCGGAATCCCTCTAATTATAAGGGGAAGTCACTATTCGTGTAAAGCCTGACTCTTGCGTTCTCTCTTTGTCACCATCTCATAGAATTACCTGATATATAAGGTAGGAATTAACTGCCCGGCCTCTACCTCCCAAAAATTTCCTAAAGGTAGGTCTTCTCACAGCAAGTGAGTTAAAGAATTCGTCTTAACTATGGACAGAGGATGAAAACATTACACCAAAACTCTACTGGCCTTTACTTAGATATAAAGTACTCGCACAAACCTTTCATCCAAAGAGTAGAAAAGCTCTAAGAAGAAATCAACCCTAAGGCAATAGTCTTAATTTTAAGGAGAATAGTATGAAAACAACAATCGCTTTAAAAGCACTCATCGCTTCACTCATCGTAACTTCAGTTTCTGCAGTTCCTAAACCTAGAGTTGGAGAATATGAGAGAAACCACTACTGTATGAAGTCATATTCATTTGGTGATGGACCAACTACGATTTACGATTTCTGTGATGAGTATGAGAATAATATGAATAACAACAGAGAAGTTAATAAGTACGGTTGTACAGATGATCAAGTCATTATTAGTACTGAAAGAAATGTTACTAAAGGTGAAGAATTCCCAGTTCAAATTCTTAGCTGTAAGCCAGTAAAAGATAGAGTTCCAGGAACTATTCAGCCAATGCAACTTTAGAATAAAGAAATTCTTAAAGAGTTCATATCAAGCGCCAGCACTAGCTCTGGCGCTTTCTTCTTCCCACAATTGCTCTTCTTGACCAAAGGCCCATCGCGCATTAGCAATTCCCCCTTTTTTTCAACAAAAAGACTCTTCAATCAATGAAATTCTTAGTATAGATTCCCTAAATTAATTCATTCAATTTAAGGAGAGCACCATGAAAACAAGCATCGCTTTAAAAACCCTCATTGCATCACTTGCCCTTACTTCAGTTTCTGCACTACCTGTGCCAAGAGTTGGAGAATATGAGTCAAAGTACTACTGCCTCAAGTCTTGGCAAGAGCCAGGTGTTGCTACTCATGTGGCCGGTTTCTGTGATGAAGCGGAAAATAACTTCAACAATGCCAGACCAGTAAATATTTACGGCTGTACTGCTGATCAAGTTGTTCTTTATACTGACAGAAATGTTACCAACAATGAAGAATTCTCTATTATCGTTAAGAGCTGTAGACCTGTTACTGATGGAGCGATTCAACCCGTTCAACTCTAATTTGATAAACTTCAATTTAAAGTAGAATAATGCGCCAGAGAAAGTCTGGCGCTTTTTATTTTTGAAACCTTACTATAGTTTTTCGATATAGCCTTTATAAGTAGACTGGGCCAAGTTATTCATAAATAGGCTTGTCAGTTCAGCAAGAACTAGCGCTTCCTTTGCATAGTCCACCGAACACAGCCCCACTTTTTCAAGCAGCTCAAAGGACATCAGATCATGGCCTCCTTCCTCATTGATATGCATATGGCCATTAACAAACTTTGCCGCCTCATCATAACCGGAGTCAATCAAGAGTTGGGCCAGAGGATCAACATCGGAGTAATTACTTCTTTCAAAGAAATCGACAATAATAGCAAAGCCCAAGAAGTTCCTCTTGGCCGCGTAGTAGAGCAGATCCATTAAGCACTTTGCCGTTAAGGAAATAGGTAAGCTGCTAATATCTAAACCAAGAGACTCAATAGAATTTTGCATGATTTCATCATGGCCCTTTTCCTCATCCATGAACTCCTCTACTTTGTCAGCACTTGATTTGGAGCTCTTAAGAGCTGGGGCCAGTGAACTTTGACAGCGTAGAGTAACATAGTGGTTCTGCCTTACCATTGCTCCCACCCCATAAGCTCTCTTATCTTCGGGTAGCTCTTTGATCTTGTCATAAATATTTGTCACTTCATTATTATTCATCACATCTATCATATAGTAGCGTCTGGCAACAGTGAGCAGGCTCTCCGGGTGGACTTGACCTTCAAAGCTAGAAAACTTAATCGCAGTATCATAATCCCATAGGAATTCATTTCGAAGAATGACTTCTTGAGCCTCCCTTAAATTTTCAGCTTTAATGCCCTCAAAACCACTATCCTGAGTAGAGCAAATATTCTTCAACACTTCCGTAGGGCCTAAATCAAGATAATTCCTATCTTCAACCTCAAAGGTATCCCCAGGCTTTTTTTCAGGCATGATGTAGTAGACTGGATA
>CALHBL010000201.1 GCA_937930825.1 uncultured Bacteriovoracaceae bacterium | reverse complement strand
ATGATACTCACAAAATGTCGGTGCCTGAAAGTATTTATAGAGGACTTAATGGGTCAGAATCACCAGTTCAGGGCTTATGGGCCCAGCTTGATGATCCAACGGCCCAAAGTATGAATGTGGCAGGAGTGCGTATTGGAACCGATAAGTTTGAGCACTTCTTTAAAGAGGGTTACGACTACTTTGAAAGATTCTATCTTGAGCAGGCAGGTCTGCAGTCCGCACTTGATATTGGCCTAGGAAGAGAGGAAGGGTTGTGGGGAAGTATGACAACTGGAGTAAAGGCCTTTGGTGATTTGAGTGCCAACTTCAATGGAATGCGTTTTTGGAATCATATCCTTCTTAATAATCATGATATTCTAGGAGTAAAGTATAATAGAGGCCCCTATGTTGCTTGCCGAGATTCGGCGTGGGTACAGGTGGAAAAAATTGACTGGTCTTCTTATGTTGATGATAGCTTTGATGAGGGGATCAATTGCTCAGCATTTCCAGATGAGGGAGGAGCTGAAAAATTTATTTCAGTAGCTACTTTTTCTGAATATGATAATACAAATATTCTCGATAAAGTTTTAGCCGAAATAGATATTTTGGAAACTAGTACAGGAGTCTCTCACACTTGTCCCATTGATACTGATAATATCCCCGCTTTAAAAGAGAAGTATGGAGAAATCGGAGATCAAATCCTCAACTTTGAAGGGCATAGGATCATCAGACAATAGTGACTGCTCTGCATGATTTCCTCTCCAGTAGCGTTATATAGTCATACCGTTTGAATTTTCAAGTATTGAAAGCTCACTTAAAGACTTGTATACCCGAATGGTACTAAGGCCCAAGCTACTTTAGGCATGCTGCTTGAATTCCTTTCTAGTAGCGGTATATATCTCATAATATAATTTGTTTATTGTATGAAAAGTATGTCATCATTTTCTTGAAATACTATTTAACGAGAGAGTGCAAGCTGAAAACGGCTATTCTAATTTTTCTTCTTAGTTCATTCAGGGCCCATGCTATAGAACTTAAGTCCAATATGTTGACCTCTGTAAACTTTAGTGAAGGCACAGACTTTATCCTCTCCACTCATAATACGCTCATGTTAGGAGGAGTTGTTAAGGTTGGGCCTTACCTTGCTTACGAGCGCCTTCACTCCTATGTGACAGATATGACGATGGGAGCAGCACTTCGGATCGGAGAGAAGAATTTCCTTGAATTACAAGGGGGAGCTTTTAAGCGCAGTTTTCGAAATGATGTCACTGTTAAAGGAAAGGGCATGGCCTTAAATGCTGTCATTGGTCTTAAGTTAAGTACTCATTTTAGCTTGTCACTGCTCTTTTCGGCCAAGAAGATTGATTCTGGTTTGAACCCTCGTTCTATTTATAAGGTCCTTCCTTACTTGGGGGTGAGCTTTGGTTCTTAAACTTATTTTAATCGTATTCTTTTGCCTCCATAATTATTCTGCTGATGCTAAAGAGATCGAGGGATTTGTAGGGGCTCAGTATACGAAATTTAAAGATATAGGAACTCTCTATGATGAGCACGGTGTATCAGCTAGAGTAAAGTATAATTCCTTTTCAAAGCAATCAGGAATGAGTGCCATGGCCTTTCTCAATGGGGGTAGTGTGCTGCTTGGGGACTATATGATTGGTTATGGTCATAAGACCAAGGGAAAGTTCTTTATTGAAGGCGCTGCTTATGGAGCTTATAGCGCCATTTGGGGTTTAGGATTTTCATTACTGGGGGCGGCCGGCCTTAATTTAGGGCGTGGTTTTCATTTGTCGATCCCCCTTATCATTCGCTATCCAGCTTATATTTCTATTTCACCAATGATTGGAATGAGGTTTTAGATGATGAGGTCTTTAAATTTTCTAATATTCACATTAACCCTTGCCAGTTGCGGTGTCGGGGTGGATGAGGTGGCTCACAATGGTGTTTGTGATGGTTACACAGACTCACAGAATTCAGACTATGTGCTGCCCTATCCAGCGGGAATGACATTTGAGGTATCGCAAGGAAATTGCTCAGCGGTAAGTCATAGGGGGGAGCAGCGCTATGCTTATGACTTCGCTATGGATATCGGAAGTGATATCGCCGCTATCAGGGAAGGGGTCGTAACTAAAGTTGAAGAGTCTAATGAAGACGGTAATGGTTGCAGCTCTGGAGATAATCATATTCACATCAAACATAGTGATGGAAGTGAAGCTATTTATGTTCACTTAACTCTCAATGGGGCCCTCGCTGAAGTTGGAGATACTGTCGCCCAAGGAGAAGTTATTGCTAAGAGTGGAAATACAGGTTGTAGTTCTGGAGCTCACCTTCACTTACAAGTGGAGCTAGGAGGAAGCAGTATTCCCCTGACTTTTTCTAATGCTCAGGCAAACCCACGTGGGCTCGTCAGTGGACAGAGCTATGCAGCTCAATAGTTTCAGGGAATTGAGCGGCCATAATTTTTAAAAAACTATTATCAAGTATGAATGAATTTCAATTGAGCAGATAAATATTTATTTTTGTGTAATATGAATCTCTAATAATTTAAGGGATTGGATATGAAACGAAAGTATTTAGTATTTGGGCTTGTTACCCTTGGTTTGCAATTGAATTCATTCAGTGCTGAAGTGGATAGTTTCACTCATCGTTTAAAACCTCTTGAAGACTCACTTGAGAAGGTCAATAGAAATTTTAATGAACACCTCCAAAGAGGTCTAGAGACCGCCAATATTTTAGATAAACACCTGAAAAGGGCCCAATATAGGAGCAACTCCATAGATGACACTTGTGATGAAGATGTTCTCTACTATGGACTCAGAGATTTCTTAGGCAATCAGTACTTATCAGAGTTTGGAGAGCATATAACAGATGCCATCGGTTATGATGCTCATCGCTCAAAGATTCCTACTTCTATTTATAGAAGACTTAATTTCTTTGATTCTCCCGTACAGGGTAATCCGATTAGTCGTAACTTAAGTGATCCCACAGCAGCAACACTAAATGTTAACGGTGTTCTTCTTGGAACCGATAAGTTTGAGCACTTCCTAGGTTCAGGCTTTAACTACTTTAAAAGAAATTATCTTCAGGGAAGAGGTCTTCAGTCGGCCCTCGATATTGGTCATAGTGCAGAAACTGGAGTCTTAGGTTCCATGACCACGGGAGTAAAATCTTTTGGTGACCTAAGTGCAAACTTCAATGGCATGCGTTTTTGGAATCATGTTCTCCAAAAGAATACAGACATTTTAGGCGCTGAATATAATGAAGGCCCCTACGTATCT
>CALHBL010000200.1 GCA_937930825.1 uncultured Bacteriovoracaceae bacterium | reverse complement strand
CAATTCGTAAAAAGATACAAGATTTCGGCATTCATCATAATAATCGGGCTCTTCATCATAAGGACCAATAATATAGACTGTTAAAGAATCTATCTTCTTCTTAACTAAAGATAATGATTTTATAAAAGTTTTCACATCCTTAATTGAAACGACTCGCCCAACCATTGAAATAACAAACTCCCCTTCTTTGGTGATTCTCTCTAAAGAACTATACATTTCATAATTTATTCCATTGGGGATTATTTGAACTTTTTCTTCAGCTGCCCCAAGTTTAATCTGCTTGTCGCGATTCCCTTCAAAGAGAGTGGTGATCGTTTGAGCTCTATCGTAAGAAACCTCACTCATGAAATGAAATAGTTTTATCCACCAATCTTTGAAAACCGATAAGTTTTTTCGTGCCTGTAAATCTTCTTGAGTATTATGAATCCAGTCTGCTTGATAAATTTCAATTTCTCTTTCATGGGAATAAATTCCATGCTCCGTTAGTATGAAAGGTCTTGAATACTTAATATTTGCAACAGCACCGAGGAGTCCGGCGTAGCCAGTACAAAGAGAATGGTAAATTTTTGCTCGAGGAATATCTGCTGTTAGTATTTTAAAAAGAGGATAATGTGTAAAACGCCAAGTATAGAAATAATCAATAAAAGAGGGTCCGTCCCCTTCACTAAAACGCTGTTGATAGAACATCGTTAAAAAGTCCCATGCTTGCTTACTTTGTAAAATATCAAAAGGATTAAAACTATCTTCATTAGGTTGAACAACTGCTAGATAGAGCTGCTCAAAGAGTTTGACTCTACTCTTTCTATCAGATGCGTAGAACCGCTTAAGCAACTCTTGATCAAGTTCTACATCAAGGTACTTCACTTCACCTTTTATATCGTAGTCAAACAGAGAAATTTCTTTAATCAACTTTACATTTTCAGGTATTGGATAGCGATACTCCTTAAACTCCTCACCACCACCGCCTATATAAACAATAGAATAGTTAATCTGGGGAGTATTTTTAATTAGTTGATAGACACATGTAGAAACGCCCCCTGTCACATAGGGGTAAGTTCCTTCTAGAATCAGGCAAACATCACTCACAAAGTCCCCTCATGTAAAAACCAGTAAGTCTACGTCGTAAATCACTGTCACCAAACAACTCATTAACCTTGTCATAGAAAAAAGAAAAATTCTTCTGATCCGGTGTTAGACAGGAAAGAGAAAGGATACTCAACTTCCTTGCATTTGTTGAGTTATCATAGAATTCATTTTGCAATAGCTGCACTTGCTTTCTTGAAAGCGCAATTGAGTGTTTCTCCATATAAGAAAGGTAGAAATCTACATGATCACCATCTTTAAAAAGAAGAATATTTTTAATAAATTCCCCAGAAAGGTTCCGCCCATGAAGATAGAGAAAGTGGATTGCAAAATCAAGAGGCTTTTGGTGTAAACAAACACCAATTTTTCTAACAATATCCGGCCCAGATTTCTTAGAGAGAAAAACTTCGGAAAAACCCGAATCATTAAAATATTCAACCCCATGATCTAGTAAATCCGGCTCTAATGAAATAATTTTCACTAAGGCCTTATAGGTCGCTTGCAATAGAACTTCATTCTTAGTGTTCTCCAAGAGTTTTACTATCGCACTATAGACCCTTTCTCCTTTAAAAAAGTGAGCTACTTCCAGTGCTAAAACTTTTTGATTCAGCTTACCTGAGCTGATAATATCGAATAGATACTCCTCAACAAGGTTTACTTTACTAATTTTTGAATAAAAAGACTTCAGTGCCTTTAAAACTACTTCATGCCCAGAGTGGGTAGGTTCCATTTTATTCTCAATATACTTCTCTATCAAACCTGAAGCATCAAATCGTTTAATTTTTAGTAGAGATAAAAAAGCGTAAGATGAATACTCCCCTTTAAAGTTTGCAAGGGTATTCATTAATACCTCGATAGTCACTTTATCATTGTAATTACTTAATGAATCTATAGCTGTCATTACCAACAGAGAATCATCTGATAATTTAATCACTTCAACATAGAAAGGAACTAAACTTGTACTATAGATCCCCTCCAGGAACCCTAGAAGTTTATACTGACCTGCTAAATCACTACTTCGATACTTTTTTAATATATATTCGACCTTACTTCTATAGTGAGACTCATAAAGCGCCCACTCACAATATAGAGAAATATTAGAATTACTTTCGACTAGGTAGAGTTCTACTAAAAACTCAAGTGATTTCTTAGAGCGTTGCTTCCCTAAATGATTCAAGATTTCTTTTTTTACTATTACCTTATCTGTTGTACGAAACAGGTTCACCAAACTCTTATAGGCAAAGCGTCCGAGTAATTTCCCATAGGCACTAACGGCCGCTATTTGAATTAAAGAATCCTCATCAATGAGACAAGGCTTAATACTCTTATAATCGAACAGACCTCCTAGCTGACCAAGTGCTTTAACAGCACTTATCCTCAGTTCTTTATCACCTGCATTGAGACATAACTTTATAAATTGATTACCTCTAGAGTCACCAAAAGTTCTTAACCCATCAATAGTTTTTCTTATAAGATCACTATCATTTGAATTAAAGTTCACAAGGATCAAAGGAACAAGTTCAGTCAACTTATTTGTTAGTATAATTTCTGTTAAGTATTTTCTCTTACCTAATGTCAAAAGATCCCACGCCATACGAACAGCACTTAATTTTTGATACCTAATAACATCAGGGGAGTGAATAAAGCTCTCTATCAATTTTATAGACCTCGCTTTTATCTTCTTATTATCACTCTGAGAGTAATTCACAAGACAGAAGAGCGCTGCTCCCTCTAATTCCCCGTTTTGCTTCAACATATAATCGTCTAAAGCTTGTAAAAAATGGAAGCGAAGTGAACTGTCATCTTCTTTTTCAATAATTTCATATATACTTAGACAGTCTTCAGCTCTATCTATTCCCTTAAGTTTACCGGCCGCAGGTAATCTAATATGCCAATTTGGGGAATTGAGCTCTTTCAAGATTTTAATTAAATCAGATTGATTCATCTCCCCTCCACCAGTTAATGCTTTCTCTTATTAATTTAAATTCTACAGGATACTTTATGGCCTCTTCGCATTGTTCAATGACTCCCTTGAAGTCACCTCGAATATACTTAGATTCGGCAAGATAGAAATGTACCTTGGCCATATCCTCTGGTTTCAAGTTAGTTTTTAGAGCTATTTTAGCGAGATCTTCTAATTCTTTATACTTTTCCAATTTAAGGTAAATCTGAGTTATTTTAACATAGAGGTAAGATTGCCCAGGATTAAGACTTAAACTTGTTAGAAAATCAAAGAGACTTTTTTCTAAGAAAAAAATCTCAGCTGTTTTATCCAAGATTCCTAATAAATAAGCTTCTAGATAACAAGTACCTCTTACATTATAGCAATTATAATCTTCTGGTCTATTGAGAACATCTTCAGTTGCAACTTCGACCTGACTTAAAATTTCTTTATCAAGAGACTCTAGTGCATTATTTGAGAAATAGCGTACTTCATAATCGGCCATATTCAATGCAAGTTTTAACAAAGCTACAGAACGAGCATTTCCCATTGAGCTTAACTTTTCTATTGCATTTACCTTAAGTCCTAAATCATCACCTTCAAAAATATCTAAATAAGGTTGAATCTGAAAAGAGTCAAATAGTTCTGCCTCTCGTTCTTTATCCGTTTTCTTTTCAATTAACGCCTTTTTTTCAGATGTATAAGTTTTGAATTGCTTCTCTCCGAGAGGAATTATATAAACTTCATTTTCTTCCTCTTGATAAATCTTTTTAAAAATAGGCCCTAGAGCAAGAAAAACACAAAAAAAAGGAAACCCAAAAAGAGGGACGAATATATCAAGCACACCGACAAAAATTGTTTTCGTCTTGCTCAATCCTCTCACTCTTAAACAAAAACACAGGAGAATACCGGTAAAAGGATTAACCCCAAAGATAAATGACAACATGGGAATCTTTGCACCCAAGAATAGAAAAATGGCTAAGGCCTTAAGTAAAAAGCTAAGACTTATCAAAATCACAGTAATTCACGCTCCTCTTTCTCACTAGAAAACTCTAAAAAAGAGAAACTCAACTCGGGAAAACCATTCAACTGACTATGCTTACAAATTTCTTTTAACTCTGACCTTAAATCATCCAAGAACTTTTCTGACTCTGAAACATCTCTAAAGAGAAGTACTTCCATTGAATCTTTCGTCTTTCCTTCCCCTATAATCTCTAGTCCTTCGAAAAGAAGAGTTAGACTTTTCGCAAGAAGAGTTCTGAATGCCAACAACTCTTTTTCTTCAAACCCTTCAACAATCCAACTAATACCAACAACGGAGAGGTTTATATTCATTCGGTGACTAAGACTTCTAGAGTCTCTATATTTGGTCTGAAAAAAATCTCTTCTATGAATCAGATCATCTCTACTAATTAAACTTGTACTTTTCAGTGAAGCATAGCGTTCACTAAAGAACAAAGCATCACCAAACCAAGCACAAATCATTTTCATAACACTCAAGTTTGTAGGTGTTAATTTCAAAAATGGCATTTTAGAGATCACCACGATTGCAACGACTTCACTATCTTTAAAGATGGGTAATGCAATCAAGCAAGGGCTTTTTTCAAAATTAAAATCTTTCTTATATAGCAATTCTCTTATAGAGAAGGTTTCTCGACTTTCCTCAACTTCATATAAGATCTCTTTCAACTCATGAGACAAATTTGAATCTCCACTTTGATCACTATCTCCCCAAAGAGAGAATTTTGAATTTTCTTCATCTACTAAGTAGATATTCAGCTCCTCTACTCCACAATCTTCTTTCAATGCCTCTTTAAAGGCAATAAAGAGACTATCCTTACGAAATGAATAAAAGCTACGGGCCCTACTATAAAGAGACTTCACAGTATCGAGTTTAGTTACCAACCTTGACTTAACCTCTTTAAGTTTCTTGTCTAAAATATCTTTTTCTTTTTTAAGTAAGTTTACATATTCCTGAGCATCAATTAGCTCTTTTTGCTTATAGAGCTGCTGACTCCATGTTCTTTGACGAATATCTCCAATAACAATTGAAACAATAGCAGTTGTTAAAGGGAGGACTAGATAACCACCTGTAAATATACTTTCAACTTCTTCGAAATCAACTTGATAGGCTAAGAGAGCATAATAAAGTAAAGCTGTAACAATAGAACTAAGTATTGAAAAGCGCAGTCCATGATAAGCAGAGTAAACAATACTTATGATAAAGAAGGGATGAGGAGAAACTTTATGCATGGCCAAATTACTAGGATGATAAAGCTTTGCTAAAAGCATCACTATACCTAAGCACGCTAAGAGAACTCCGATATCCACAACTGTTTTCTTCTTAAGATAACCGTTAAACATTCTTATTTCTCCAAAAGATCAGTAACACGCTTATAGAACTCATTTGGAAGAATAGGTTTCGTAAGGTAAACACTATTTAACCGTTTCACTTCTTGCAGTTCTTTATTATCTAATTTCTTTGCAGTGACTAAAATCATTTTCGTTTCTTTATGATTTTCTAACTCACGAGCTTTATCAATTAACTCTAAACCGCTATATGGCTCCATTAAGTAATCAACAATCACAAGATCATATTCATTCTCAATTAAATCCTCTAGGGCCAAATCGGGAGCATCTAAACTCTTTACAATAATATTATGAATTTTCAAAAGCGAAGATAGTAAGAATGAAAATTCATGACTATCATCTACAACGAGTATCTTCTTACCTGCTAACATATCTTTTCCTAAAATTGGTGTGTCCAGTTAGCTCCTAAAAGAAAGGTACTACCCAAGCTAACTCCAAGAGTTTCATTATAATACTCAGTATAAAATTTAAAATTTCTTAAACGCCCATAGAAGTGAGCAGTCTCTGCGCGAAATTGCCATGACTTAGCGAAACCAACGCCCCTACGCCCATCTCCACCACTTGCTACTCTAATCAAATACCGCCAATGATTTACTTCTTCATTTTGATAACCATACTGGGCCCTCAATACTAAATGATATGAAAGGGAATCTCTTAAAAAATTCTGATTAAGATTAACCCCTTCACTTGAAAGGGAACTTTTACTTAACTGAAGCCCTGTATAGAAATCAATTTTTTGATGCTTTGGCATTAAAGAGTAGAGATACTCAGCTGTGTGTTGTTGCGCCTGCCCCTCTTCCTCTTTAAAAACTGCCCATCTTAAGATAGTATTCCATAGAAATAGATCCTTACGACTAAAGATAAATTTCTCCCAATAAAGATTTAAAGTTCTAGATCTTGCTTCTTTTTCAAGTGTCAAATTTCGTGTCAAGATAAGAGCTTCAGAGTTTTCATAACGAGCATTGAAGAATGAATTTTGACCGTAGAAGCTTCCGGAAGCAAAGAAAGCATTCTTGAAGTTCTTATCTCCAAAGCCGAACCTATAACCCACTTTTAATTCAAACTTATCATTATGGTAGTAGCTAAGATGAGGAGAAAGAGAGTGGAATCGACTACTACCACCACTTAGAAGTAGGAAGCTACCAACAGAGAGTCCATAACCATACTTGCCTAGTCTTTTTCTCAACTCCTGCTCTGTATCAAAGAAAGAGAAATCTTCTGCTTTAAGGTACCTTGCTTCAGTATAGAATATTAACGAATCTTCTTCTTTTTCAGCATTTTCTATTTCATATAGGTATTTATTTAAGTTTTGGGAAATTACATTTCTTTTTTTCAATTTATTTATATCTGATTTTCCTTCAGAAATATTACCTGCATCAAGCTCACTAAAAGATTTTTGTAAAAGTAAATCATTATTTTCAGGATAGCGCTTAACAAGTTTTCTTTGGAGTAACAGGGCCTCGTCTTTTCTTTTGAGTCGTGTAAGACAGCTGTTTTTTAGTATAAGAAAATTAATCTCCTGCCTATGGCCATTGATTACTCTGGAGCACAGCTTTAAATATAACTCTTTCTTTTTTAAAAAATAGTAAGCATCCTCACGAAGGCCAAGAGCATAGATACTAAGCTCTTCCTTATTTTCAAGCTTTTCAATAAGAGAAAGGGCTTCATCATACTTACCGTTCTCACTCTTTACCCCGGCCATAATTTCAAATGTATCTTTATCATTTGAGTCTAATTGATAAATTTTTTGAAATATTTCCTGGCCTTTACGAGTCTCTCCACTAGCATAATAAGTGAAACCCAAAGCTTTTAGAAGCCTGATATCATTTGGTCTTTCATTGAGAAGTTCAAGATAGACTTCAACTCTATCCTGTGGATTTTCTAATTGCTCTGCAACTGCTAAAACCTTATCTCTGACACGTTTATGAGTTCTGCGTTGCTTAACTCGGCGAGGAGCTTGATACTCAATAGGGATTCTCACCTGACCAAAAGCTTGAACATAAAGTGGTGAAGAAAATAGTTTCTTTCTTAGACTTTGATTATTAGTACTCGACTCTAGTTTAAGAAGTTTCATATAAGCTTTAAGTGCTTTCTTTTTGTAACCTAATTCTTCATATGTATCTCCTAAAGATTCCCAATACTTCTGATTTCTTGGATAGCGTTTTACTAATCGTTGTAGACAACGAATAGAGTCAAGCGGACGTTTCATATCACTATAGTAAATAACTAACTGTTGATTACGTTGCCTAAAATCGTCTGGATTCTTTTCAGATTGGCGAAAGTAATTATAAGATAATTCAAACTCCTTATTTTGGAAATAACCTTCACCGATTGTAAAGGCCACCATCGTATCATCTTTAAGTTTTTCAGAGTAAATAGAAATAAGAGTTTCACCCCAATTTTTACCACTCACTTTTTGCCCCAGAAAGATCAACCTTGAATGTGCTCTCCAATTATCTCTTATTTGCTTAGCGCTTAACCCTCTTAGCCAACTTGAAAAGTCTCCACCTTTCAAAGAAGGAGGTAGACCAATTTGAATAAGTGTTTGCCAAAAAGCTTTATCTTTTTGGCCAATATAACTATATGTTTGAATAAGAAAAGTGGTGTATCTATTCTCATCTGGAAAAAGATCTACATAGCGCTCTAGAACCTGAATTGCTAGCTTAGAATCTTTCTTTGTGAGATAGTAATCTATTGACGATTCAAGAATTCTTTTATCATTTGACTCAATTAGGCTTAGGTAGATTTTTGTCGCTTGCTTGTATAACTTCAACCAACGATATCCTTCAGCAACTTTAAGTATTAAACTATCCCTCTCTTCTCCTTTTAAGAGCATGGCCCTCTTTTGCATAACGATTAATTTATCTACTGGCATTTTATTCCAGTCACAAAGTTTTTCGGCCTCAAGATGATAGCCAGCATTGTGAGGGCGCAGCTCAATGAGTTTATACTGAGTCTCTAGAGCTTTCAT
>CALHBL010000199.1 GCA_937930825.1 uncultured Bacteriovoracaceae bacterium | reverse complement strand
GCTAAGACTAGACATAACGAAGTGGCCCCAGGGCAATATGAATTGGCCCCGATTTTTGATAATACCAATGTAGCGGCCGATCACAACCAAGTGACCATGGCGACTCTTAAGAGAGTGGCCCATAAGCATGACTTCAAAGTGCTTCTTCACGAGAAGCCCTTTGCTGGCGTTAACGGTTCAGGTAAGCACTTAAATTGGTCACTCTCAACTTCTGAAGGGGATAATCTTCTCAACCCTGGTGATAAACCGGAAACCAATTATAGATTCCAAATGATTTGTTCTGCTGTCTTAGAGGGAGTGTACCGCCACTCTGGTATGTTAAGAGCTGCGATTGCTTCGGCCGGTAATGATCACCGCCTGGGAGCTAATGAAGCTCCGCCGTCAATCATCTCTGCTTACTTGGGAGATACGTTAGGAAGAATTTTTTCGGCCATAAAAGAAGGCAAGAAAGCGAATATGACTGACTCCGATGGAGAGGTCGATGTGATGACTCAGCAACTTGCTGATCTTCATAGAGATGATACGGACCGAAATAGAACTTCGCCCTTTGCTTTTACAGGAAATAAATTTGAGTTGCGTGCTTGTGGTTCTGAGATGTCCATAGGTCTTCCGCTTTCCATTTTAAATGGTGCGGTGGCCGAGGTCTTAAATGAGAGTGCTGATCTGATTAAAGAAAGTGTTGCTGCTGGTAAGAGTGTTGATCAGGCCATGCAGTCTGTTACTAAGAAGTGGGTTGATAATAGTTACGATGTTATTTTCAATGGTGATGGCTATAGTCAGGCCTGGGTTGAAGAAGCTAAAAAGCGTGGGCTTTTAAATTTAAGAACCACAGCTGATGCCCTCCCTATCTTTATGGATAGTAGCGCTACAAACTTTTTAACAGAGCAGAAAATTTTCACAAAGGGTGAGTTAGAGACGCGCTTTCATGTTCTAGTGGAGCGCTACAACACCATAAGGGAAATAGAGTTTGTGACCCTTATCCAGATGATCAATCAAAGTGTTATTCCCTCCATCATGGAATTTAAATTAAAGCTTGGTGAAGTGATTCGCATGCAAAAAGATATTTCATTTGATGCGACTGTAGAAAAAGCAATTTACAAGAAACTCAATTATTCTACGGAGACCCTCTTTAATAGGGTTGAGAACTTGAATAGCGCTTTAAAAGGGTTACCAGAAGAAGGACAGAAGCGAAGTAAAATCATTGCCGATGATTTAATGCCCTTGTCGGAAGAAGTGGCCGAGCTTTGTAATGAATTAGAAGAGATGGTGCCGGATCAGATGTGGCCTCTTCCTAAGTATTACGACATGCTCTTTCTACGTTAGAGAATTAATAGAGATGGCCATGTTGCGCGGAGATATTTTCTCATCAAAGATTTGAAAAACCTGTGCAGCATGACCTCTTTCAACAAGCCATAGCGCTCGATCATAAATAAGATATTTCTCAATTAATCGGCCAAAGCGCCACCTGACAAGATTGCCTTTAAAGATCAGATCTAAATTCTTGGTCGTCTGGCTGCTTTGATAGAAATCATTTAATTCATCTTCAGTGGCCTCAATTTCCAGTCCTTTCATTTTGGGAAGAGCATAGTGGGAGAAACTTTGAAAGTAATCCCTAGGGTGATTACTGCCAACGCTCTCAAAGTTGCTCTTACCTTTTTTGAGATTGGTAAAGAGTTGAAGGGCAGAGCGGCAGTACTTCACTCTCTTCTTTACTTCATAGTCCTTGAGAGAAATATCTGTATGTCCTCTTGTGGCAAGGGTGAGCGCAAATTTTGTAAGTTCACAGTAAGCTTCTTTTTGAGAAAAACGTGACAGGTGAGTCGTCTCACCATTTCTTAAGCGGTGATAGCAGCAGCCAATATTAAGAAG
Source organism: uncultured Bacteriovoracaceae bacterium (assembly GCA_937930825.1). Lineage (GTDB taxonomy): Bacteria > Bdellovibrionota > Bacteriovoracia > Bacteriovoracales > Bacteriovoracaceae. The sequence continues at coordinate 4,115 of CALHBL010000199.1, read as the reverse complement.
GCACTGGCCAGCAGAAGCTTTATCAAGATGCCCTAAGGCCAAAGGGCCACAAGTATGCAGGCCGATGCTAAGGGGAGTATTCTCAAAGAGTTCTCTTTCAAATTTTGGATCACTTCCAAAAGTATGGTGGATAAATTCAAGTTCCCCATGCCCTGGAGGAGGCGGGTATTTAGCGAGGCGCTTTCTACCTAGCTCCTGTAAGTTGGCATCAGTATCGATGCTCTTAGCATTGTAGCCATGGTAGTGAGCAAGGATGCGGCAGAGGTGGCCCTTACCACCGCCAATGTCGAGGACTATCTTGTCTTTTGTATTGGCCTTTTGGAGATGATGGCAGATGGCCTTAATCTCATGCTGCTTCTTGCCCCCAACTTGAAAGAGCGCCCAACTTGGATACTTCTGCTGCTCTAAAGACTGGGCCAGATCTTCTTTCATACGAGGAACTTGCTTAAGCTGATAAATTTCAGTGAAGAGGTCTTTTAGCTGCCCATCTTCGAGCATGTGATGACCTCTATCACAATCTAAATCCCACTCCTGCTGCTGATTAAGAGAAGAGAGGGATTCAAACCACTGAGGAGAGTAGGAGTCTAATGTCTCAGGAAAGTTACCAATAATCTCTTGAGACCAAACGGCATGATACTTACCTAAGAAGTTACTGAGCAGCAGGAGCTGTTCTTGATAGAAATCTTCTAAGGCCTTAAGATCCTGCAACGTGATATCCTTCTAACTTAGGGGATGAATTCAGTACTCTACAGTCATCCTATTTCCTTTTTCAAGTTTTGAGTACACAACTCTAAAGAGCGCTGGTTTGACTTAGAAGACGTCGGCTTTAATAGGCATGGAGAAGGCCGTAGGCCATGCGCGTACTTTGCCCCTGTGATACTTAAGTAGCTGAAAAAGCGAAAATACTATGCAATTAAGATCCTAAAGATAGTGCACGCGCAAGACAAAGTGCTAGCACAGTCTTTTTTATATTGTTTATCGCCCCAACTTTGCTAATTTACAAAAAGTTGGAGAACACCAAATTAATCACACTTAAATGAAGGGATTTGCTCTAGCGAATTATTAAAAAACGAAAGGCTTACTGTAATGAAAACATTTGTAGAACAGGTAAGAATTGACGAGAGAAGGGAGTATTACTCCTTGTCACCGTGTGAAGTTCTTACTGAGAAGCAAGCCGAAAAAGTGAAAGATGAAATTTTAAGTTTCTTGGAAATCTACTATGAATCAAAACCATCGTTATATGTAATGGGCTCACTTGCTAGGGCAGAAGAAGTCATTGAAGTTCACGTAGCAGTTACCAAATGGGAAGGACTTCTCCTCTACTCAAGAGACAAAGAAACCTTACAAGAAATCCAACCAGCAATTGAAAATATCTTAAATAGTCATCTTGCTTGAGTTTTAAAGTAGTGAAAGCTCACTAAAAGACTTGAATTCCTAAAGAACTATTTTTGATAGAAATCTTCTAAGGTTTTGACCTTGTAAAGTGACGTCCTTCTTAGTTAGAGGATAACTGTTAGAAGGACGATTTAAAAAAGAAGTTATTGAACTGAGCTTCCGCCTTCATGAGTGAGTTCTTCACCTGAAATGAGATTCACTTTAATTGACGCCTCTGAACTTACTTCTAAAAGTTCTTCATTAATTTTCTTTATGGAGCTATCTTCAATAAGACCACTAGCAATTGATATCATATCGTATTGATCGATCACTGTATTCTTCCACTCAATATTTGAGATACTTCCAATGGGAAGCTTAAGAGAGCCATGCTTAATTAAACTGTGACTGAAATCATAGTTATCTAAATTAAGAGTTTCACGGTTACTAAACCTAAACTCATGCATGCTATTAATACGGGCATCAGTTGTCGGTCTAGGTCCCCCTCCTCCAGGCCCACCGGGCATAGAGTTTGCGATGCTCATGATCAGGAAGTATACCATTGTTAATTTTATTTTCATTATTGTAACCCCACTACAGATTCATTTAAATTGAGAATATTTGCATAGGCCAGAACGTAAGTAAATAAGTTCGTTCTTAAATGCCCAGGAGTACTTTCAATTTCTGCAACTAACTCTAGAAGTTCTTGTCTAAACTTTAGGCTAAGTGCATAGAATTTATCTTCTTGCTCTTTTGTGGCAAGAGTTGAATGCCAAGCATAGTGAGCTCTTTTAGAATCTAGCAATTCAGCTTCTAAGCTCTCAATGATCAGTAGCATTTGGTTTTTGTTATAGGTTAAATTTTGTGAATCAACAACTTGTGGAAGCTCTATGGTCTCTAACATGTTGTGAACTATAATAAAGCCTGCTCTTGATAGAGATTTTACAACTTTGTTGACTTCGTCTACGCCATAGATACTGAATAAAGGCCTTAATTTGACATTCCCGACTGTACAGAGGATGGAATAGATTTGCTGGGCAATAGGAGTTTTTAATGACTCAATTAACCCCAAAACATTCTGTGAGTTCTCATAGTTGGGGTTAGTATATTCTTCACCAATTTCTTTAGAAAGATAAGAATGTAAATCAGCAGAATTCTCAACCACACTCATGACGGCATATGTAGAGCGAAGTTTTAAGCCACTTTTCAAAATATCAACAAAGGCCCTTGCGTTTAGAAGGCTCTCTTTAGAATGGGCCCTCTTAATATTCGAAGTACTTGTTCCTGTGAGTCTTCCACATTCTGCAAAACTTAAATACTTGGGAATGACCATATTTAGGCACTCTGCCATGGCCTCTTTTGCAAGCTCCCGGTCGAATTTATTCGAGACCTCACTCGGATCGTGAGGAGTGCGCGTTTCAACTGTCATAAAATCTAACCACCTGTAAAAACGAAAACAACTCGATTTATCTATCCTCGCGGTTGTCTATGCGCAATGGAAAATGAGGCAAAGTCTAAAGTTTAATTGATTATCCCTGTCATTTTGCTAGGTTGCGAGAAATTAAAAATTGGGAGTAACGATGCAAAAATGGATTCTATTAAGCTTTCTTATTATCACTCAAGTCATTTCGATTCAAAAAGCTGAAGCAGGCCTATGGGATGAAGTGAAGAAAGGTATAAAAATCGGTGGCCGGTTAGTAGGGAAGCTTTTAATTCTTCCCGAAGAATTATACCAAATAAAGAAGGATAAAGAGAAAAAAGCTCAAGCTAAAATAAATCAAGCTAGAGCAAGAGAAGCCCAAGCACTTAGTGAAATAAACTTTAAGATTAAAACCGCTAATATTAAAGCAGAGGGGATTTTAGAAAAGATAGCTCTTTTTAAGAAGAACCTAGCTGAACTTTCTTTAGATTTAAAGACAGAGAAGAAAGCTGTCGATGGACTAAGGCAGTTAGAAGAAGCATCTCGCATCATAATGGTGGAAAATGATAAGATGAACGAGCTGCTGAAGGTGCTCTTTGAAAAAGTTGATCTACCTGAACATGAAGATGATCTTGATTTGTGGAGCGCTGATCTAGATTTTCTAATCTCCACCTTTGATGATGACCAAAGAGAGCTTTTAAGTGCCTATTTCTCACAACTAAGGCAGATGCTGTTAAATGACTTTTCTCAAAGTTTAGCTATTATTTCTTTTTTAAAGAATAGCTACCAAGAGGCCAATAGATTAAATTTTGATAATTTCTTAATGATTCTCGCAAGCCATATATTAAATAGTGATGAGAGGACTTTCACTCTTTTAAAGCGGCGTGAAGAAAAGTTAGAAGAGATGTCAATCTTACAAGTAGAGTATGACCAACTCCAATTGCATATAGCAGGGCTCAATAAGGATCATTCTACTCAGCAAGTGGTTACAGCTAGTGAAATTAATCAAATCAAAATGGAGCTAAGAGATTTCATAATTGCAAATTCAACCACTGGGCAAGGAGGCACTTATGTAAGTCGCGCCGTTGATGGCCCTGGCGGTGGGCACTGGGAGATTCTTCCTTAAGGGAGTCAGCTATGATGATAAAACTAAGCACTATTATTTTACTGATTCTTCTTATTACTCTTGGTCAAGGGGCATTTGCTCGTTACTCAGGAGAAATGTTCCTCGAAGCTGATACGATTGCTACTCTTGCTCAGCGAAGTGAGGACTACTTAAGTTTCATCAATGACTCTTCTAAGTTAATGAATTGCCGTATAAAGC
>CALHBL010000198.1 GCA_937930825.1 uncultured Bacteriovoracaceae bacterium | reverse complement strand
GCCTCCAATCGGAGTTCTTATTACTAAGGGGTTTTTAAAATCACCACCAGAGCGATACCTAGTTGTTGCGGCCTCATTCTTAATCTGCATGAAGGCAGTCCAGATATAATCAAAGAATTGAATTTCAACTATCGGCTTAATTCCTCTCATCGATTGACCAATTGCTCGCCCAATAATATTAGCTTCAGCGAGTGGTGAATTAAAAACCTGACCTTCTCTTGAGGCACGTTGAACACCTGAAGTTATTTTAAAAACACCACCCTTACCTTTAAGGTCAGGGTCATTAAGTTTTTCAAGCTGAGAAAAGTCAGCAACATCCTCTCCCCACATTCTCAAGAAAGGGTTATTCTTAAATTCATTTTGCATAACTTTGTTAATAGACTGGGCCATGGGAATATCATCTTTTCCTTCGAAAAGTCCCTGGGTTTCAAAGTCACTAGAGCTCATGTCCACATCATGACTATAGAGGTGATCTAAAGCTGTAGACTTTGCGGGCCACTCAGTTTCAATGGCCTTCTTCATTGCTTCCCTACACTCGATAATCACTTCATCCATTAAGGCAGTATTCTCTTCCTCTGACATAATACCGGCATCAACAAGAAGCTTAGGGTAACTATTGAAAACGTCTTGCTCTTTTTCTCTTTGTAGTTCTGCTTTACTTCGGTACATCCCTTGATCATCACTCATTGAATGAGAGTATGGTCTTGTCACATGAGCGTGTACTAGAACTGGACCTCTACCTTCTCTAAGATATGCTTCGGCCTCTTTCATAGTAGAGTAAGATTCAATGGGGCAACTCCCATCACATTCAAATATTTTAAGACCTGGAAAATTTCGAAGAGCTTTTGAGATTGAGCCCCCAGGTGTTTGCACTTCTACCGGAACAGAAATAGCGTAGCCATTGTCTTCAACCATAAAGAGAACAGGCAGCTTATTTACACAAGCAGTGGTTACTCCCTCCCAGAACTCCCCTTGTGAAGTTGTTCCATCCCCTGTTGAGACGTAGATTATTTCATCAGTTTGATAAGTTCTTCCTTCTAAATCAACACCCTCTTCATCAAGTTTTTGAAGATACTTGCCTGCTTCCGCTAAGCCTACGGCCTGAAGAAACTGTGTTCCCGTACATGAGGATTTATTTACTATATTTAATTTTACATTACCCCAGTGGGCCGGCATCTGACGGCCGTGGGAGCTTGAGTCCCCTACGTTACCGTTGGCCTGGCAAAGCATTTCATAGGGAGTTACGCCTAAGCCAGTACAAAGGGCTCGATCACGATAGTAACAAATGAACCAGTCATGGGCCGGTTTTAAAATTTTTGCTGCCGCAGTTAAAATTCCTTCGTGCCCAGCACCAGAAATTTGAAAGAAAGCTTTTGTCTGCTTCTTCATTGAAATTTCTGTATCATCTAGTTTTCTAGAGAGGTACACATTTCTAAGCATTCCAACAAGATCTTCTTTTTTTAATCCAAATTTTCTCGCGAGTTTTAATTTAGCTTCAATTAATTTAGGGCTCGTCTTTTTAGATGAGTTAGGTGATTTTTTCTTGGATTCAGCTTTCGTTTTTTCCAGCATAGTCTTCCCTTACAGTCGCAGTATAACACGGCGCACTTTTTCACTTTGATTTCCTCAAAGATTACAAAAGCAAAGGGGAATTGTCTAAATTGCCGTTAATGTATTTTTAATAACTTAGAAAGAACTAAAGTCCAGATGAAATAGAAAGCAGGAAGCGTCTATCTTCGCCGCCTTTAAAAGTACTACTTGAAGAGTCAACAGCGTAGGTTGTTAGGTCAACTTCAAGTCTTCTCGTGCGAAGCCCAATGCCTCCAGAAGCCAGGCCATCGCCATAACCAAACCTAACAAAGAAGAGCCTTCTAAAGTCAATTTCGAGGCCTGCACCTATTTTGCGTCCACTATCTGTATCTTTAAATCTATTATTGAGATCTTTATAATTAATTTCAAAATGAAATCTTGTTGTTTTACCTAAAGCCGGAGTAAGAGAAAATCCTACGTCAACGCTCTGCTTTACTTGATCAGGAGCACCACCAAAATCCTTCGACGCTGAGAAGTGCTGGGCCATGGTATTATTTACTTTTACTGCGAAAGTAGGCAACCCGCCCATTGGAAGAGTCAGCTTTGCTCCCGTTGTAAAGAGAAGACCAGTTCCTTTTTTTATTTCGCTATTCTGAGGACTCAAGGCAGTATTAATATCGGACTCTCCAAAAGTTTCCTCCCGCATCAGCAAAATTCCAGTTACGCCCATTTTTACTAGTCCACCTAATAAGGAGACGTTAAACGAAGCATAGGGTCCATGATCTACCCGCTTGGCATATTCAAACAAAGCTCCTGGCTCAGTGCCGTAAACCCCTCTAGTCTGGTTTGAGTATAAGTAGCCAGTAGAAAAGTGGCGCATGGTAAAGTTTGGAGTAAAGTGAAATCGTGAATGGGAAAAGCTTCCCGGATGGTTCAATAGTAGTTTTCTGGTTCCATCAACTTTAAAGCCGTTCCTAAAGTTTGAAATAATACCACCAGAACTACTTGGTCCTAGCTTAAGCCAATTCTTATTGGCTTCGAGGTGAAAGTTTGAAAAGTGAAAGTGCGCCTTTCTGACTGTTCCAAGCCCAGCTGGATTATAGAAAGCTGACGCGGAATCATCCACCTTGGACAGATAGGCATTACCGAGAGCTAACGCTCTTCCTGAAGTCGCAAATTCCGGATAGGCCGCATCACTGAAGCCTAGCTTTCCCCAAGCTGAATGGGTAAATAAGCTAGATAGGAAGATTAGGGTAAATGTTATTCCGCTTAAGAGTTTCACCCTTTTAGTATAGTTGTGAATGGGAAAAATAGCACCAAGCAGCATTTACCGCTCATAGGAAAGCCTCCTTTCAAAGGAGGCTTAAGTCATCAATTTTATTGTCTTTTCTTCTTAGCGCTTCTTTCTTCCTGGAAAACGGTGATTCACCCCGGCCCCCAGAAACTTGCCTTGAATGTCTTTAATCGACTTCAGCCTACTCTCAGCGAGAATATCCGTTGCTTTGTAAACAGCAATATTCTGCTCTTCTGAAATTTCGAAAATCCTCATAGTAGTATCAAAAATAGTATCAACCATTCTTGAAGCTTTATTATCAGACCAGCCTTCAAATTCGATTGAAACATTCATCAACCCGCCTGCATTAATCAAGTAGTCAGGAGCGTAGAGAATACCTTTTTCTTTTAAAATATCTCCGTGACGATTTTCTGCCAGTTGATTATTAGCAGCTCCTGCAACAATTCTACACTTCAAGCGGTCAATAGTTTTGTCGTTAACAGTGGCCCCAAGAGCGCAGGGAGAATAGATATCGCAATCAACATCGTAAATCTCTTCGACCCCAACAAACTCAGCGTTGGGAACTCTTTCTTTGAAGGCTTCAATATTTCTTTCATTAATATCCGTAAAGAATACTTTTGCACCAGACTTATAGAGAAGCTCACCTAAGTGACGGCCTACGGAACCAGCGCCCTGAAGAGCGACAGTCTTACCTTTAACACTTCTATCACCATAGACCTTAGCGCAGCTGGC
>CALHBL010000197.1 GCA_937930825.1 uncultured Bacteriovoracaceae bacterium | reverse complement strand
AAGAAATCGAAGAGAGTTTCTTCTACTAAAAGAGAAAGATACACGAAACCATTTTATTACTTTGATAAAAGTCTTTCCCTTGAAGATCAGTACGAGGTAGTTTCTGCAGATCTTCAAAGAGAAGAACAAGCTCTTATTAGCTTTAAAGAATCGATTAAGAGAGGGATAGCCTCTAGCTACTTAGAAAGACCAATGAGAATGGTAGAAGAGAAAATAATTCTCATTAAAAATGAATTGAGTAAATTAGAGGAAAAGCGAGGGCCTGCTTCTGCCGATGCTTCCGGGCCACAAATTAAGTTTGGTGCCATGCTTGATTTCTACTACCTCCATAGTCCAGGGCGTTCTCAAGAAGGGACGGCGATTCCTAATAGAAATTATGATAGAAAGAATAATGATTTTACAATGAATCTCTTCGAGTTAAATGTAGCGGCCAGTTTTAATAAGATGTCTGTTTATGCAGATTTAGACTTTGGTGATTTTGCAGATCAAAATCAGGGCCATGACGGTGATGGAATTAACCACAATATAGGTCAAGCTTATCTTACATATGATTTTGCTGATAATTTATCCTTGAGTGCTGGTAAAATGTATACTCATGTGGGGTACGAAGTTGCCAAAGCACAAGAGAACTGGAACTACTCACGCGCTTTTACTTTCTCTCTTGCAGGTCCTTTCTGGCATGAAGGTGTAGCTCTTCGTTATTCACATGACAAAGGCTTTAATGCTGGGGCATTTGTTTATGATAATTCTGATAGTTCAGCAGAAAATAATAGTGATAAAACTTATGGAACTCAGCTTGGCTATTCTAATGATCGCTTTCACTTCCTCTTTAATTTTATTACAGGGGCAGAAGGCATGGATAGAGGAAAAACTAAGACTATTTATGAATTCAATACTCAGTATGCGCTAACTGATTCTTTCTCTTTGGCCTTAAACGGTGTCTTCGGTAGTGATGAGGCCGCAGTAGCACCTCTTACGGGTACAGCTAATGTCGATAAGAAGTGGAGCACATTCGTTCTCTACGGTAATTGGGTATTAAATAAGAAGTGGTCTTTTACTCCAAGGTTAGAACTCTTTAATGATGATACTAAGAATGGAGCTATAGCAGATCATATCTTCATTAATTCTGCAGAAGATTTAAAAGCTGACGATATGAAGTCTTATACTTTAACGACGACTTATCATGCGAATGATTATTCTCAGCTTCGCTTTGAATACCGAACAGATAAGGCAAGTAGTGCTATTTGGACTGACGGTGACGGGGAAGCAAAAGACTCTTTAACTACTTTAAGCTTATCGTGGTTATTAACTATTTAAAGAAATGTTTTAAAATGAGTAGTCACGAAATATTATGACTACTCATTTCCTCTTCAGTTTTGTCACTATTTATAACAAATTTTCTTACTTCTCAGATTAGTTAAACTTCTCTCTTTTAAAATAAAATGTAATTTTTACTTTTTCATTGCCCTTAGAAGGGGAGTTTAAGTGCACAATTCGCATGAATTACGTTTTTTTTTCTATAGTGTCCATTTGACACCATCCCCATTCTTTCAGACATAAATCAAAACCTTAGAAATGAAATAATTTCAGCAAAAAGGAGAAATTTCTTGGATTGCTTTAATTTACCTCTTCTGACTTAATTAGTTGAATTATATTTAACTAATGAGATCTCAACTCAGAAATAGGAAATTAATATGAAAACTTTAATAAGTATTATGGTAATTATAGTTCTTTCAATAACATCTTGCTCTAAACGTGGTGATGGACCAGAAAGTATAGGTGACAGGCAAGTCGATGATCGGCCTCCTCAGCTAGATGATGGGGATCTGGCGGAGAATGTTCAGCTCAGTTTCACAGAGGGTGATTCTGATAATAGTATTTGTAAGCTAAGTGATAAAAATATCGTCCTAAGTGATGTAGAGTTGTGTAGTAGTGATAATGAGCCTAAGGTGATTACGACTCCAATAAAACTCTATATAAGAGGGGTAAAATCTGGACTTTACAAAATCTCATTAATTTTTAGCAATGGTAAAGAGGTAGCTTCTGATGCCTTTGCTGATGATCATGATTTATTAATCCCTTTTCATTCATCATTGATTCAATCAGGGTCTTTTAAAAATGGAAGCCTAAAAAGCATTAAAACTAGTTTCCTATCAGCTCCTTTAGAAATTGATGAAAAGTTTAGTAAAGGTTTAGATATAAATTCGCTCCTTATCTCTAATGACCGTATTGATGTATCAAGTGCACGTGAATTAACAGCTGCTTTAGATGGTGCCATCGGCGGCGAAGTGATTGTTCTAAGAGAGAATATTAGAGATACTTTATTTCGCTACAGCGGCAAGAGAGCATTTCATTCAACGGTCTATCTTGTGGGTCAATTGGATAACGGTGAGGCTGCACACTTAGATCAGGCACTCTTTCAGAATCTAAAGAATATCACCTTTATTAATTTAAAAGTGAATAGACGAAAGGTGAGCTATACTAGTCATGGCTTTTCAGCAGACTATGCTTGGC
>CALHBL010000196.1 GCA_937930825.1 uncultured Bacteriovoracaceae bacterium | reverse complement strand
AATAGTCTTACTAATGGTAACTTGGGTGACGCTAATCTCAATGGTGGAAAACTGCAGAGTAATGCTGCCAGTGTTAGAAAGTCACTCTTTGATGCTGAAAAGAAAGTGAATGCTCAAAGAAAGAAAGCTGGCCTCTCTGGTCGAAACTTCGCTCAAGATGCTCAAGATTTAACAAATGCGTCTGAGCAACAAATTTCCCAAAATCTAGCTGCAATTCAATCTGATAATCCAAACTCACCCCTATCAAGGGCCCGCTCAAGTCTCTTCAACGCCAATTTCAATGGGAAGGGATCAGGAAATAGTCTCGCTTCTTCAAAAAAGTCTAGTAACTCCTCAAACTCTACAAGCTTAGCTGCTCGCGGTAGTAGAGGTCGCGCAGGAGCTAAGGGAAGTGGCAAAGGTGACGGCGAAGGTCAAGTTAAGTCAGAAAAATTCTCCCTAGGAGACGCTGATGGTAGTAATATAGACTTTGACTCCTTAACTGATGATGAAAAAAGGCGCTTAGGTCTACTGGACGGCCAAAGTAGAAATGCAAAAGGCTCAAATGAGGACTCTGCAAGTTATCGCCATAAACGTAATTTAAGCTCGCTTTCAAGACGAAGAAGAAGTGATATTGAAAAGCAAATTAATCAAAGCCGAGGAGTATCACTCTTTAGTATTATTTCTAAGAGATATGAAAAAACGGCTTATCCAACACTTTTACCTAATAAGGCCAAGAAGTAGATCATGAATGTAAGAATAAAGCTTAGAAAAACTCAGTCGTTAGTCCCTTTGGAAAAGGTTCTACCAGAAACTATCTCTCTTGAAATTATTGGAGATAATATAGAAAAAATTCCTGATCTTGGTCACCTGCATTTATGTAAGAGTGTAAGTCTTCAGTGTCCCGAATTAAAGAGACTTCCGGTTCTCCCGGAGAATCTTGTTACTCTCAAAATTAAAAGTGGAAGGTTTATCATAGACCAACTTCCAGAGAAGCTTGAAATTTTAAAAATTTCACATTTGAATTTAGAAAACCTAGATTCAGTGCTAAGTTGGCCTATCGAGCTGAAAAATGCTGACTTTTCTCACAACCAACTAAGTCACTTACCTGCAAGTTTTCTAGAACTAAAGTCGATTAGTCGGCTATCTTTAGATGGTAATCGTTTTTCCACTCTTCCTAAAGACATCTACTTATTTAAGAACTTAAATCACCTCTCAATAGATAATAACCCACTAGAAGATCAAGAAAAGAATGAACTCTTTCAGAAGCTTGGTATTTGGTTCTAAACCCTTACTTTCTGATTTGCTCTTCTTAGACGGTCAATCAAAGTTTGAACTAAGGCCTTGTACCAACTAGGCTGATCTGCTAAGAACTTCATTAATTTATCTCTTTTAATAATGGTGAGTTTAGACTCTCCAATTGATCTTACAGAAGCACTTCGCGGCATTTCATCCAGGAAGGACATCTCCCCAATTAACTCCCCAGCATTGATTATGCCGATCTTATGCTCAGCATCTCCCTTACGTTTGTACACGGCCATGGTTCCACTAGCCAGAAAGTACATCTCATGGGAATCCTCTCCTTCCCTCATAAGGTATTCATCCGCTTTTAGTGATATCGATTCACTATTCATATAAACTCCTTTTATTTTATAATTGTACTGCACCTTGGAAATATTGCACCAGAGAAAAAAATCAATCGATAGATTGCCATCCAGTTTGAGTTTTCAAGTATTGAAAACTCACTAGGAGACTTGAATACTCGATTTTTACTAAGTTCAAGGTACAGTTTCCTCTACGGGAGTGGTAGATAGTCATCCTTCTTGAATTTCTTGCTAAGAGCAGTAAGTTCAGGAATTCAAACCTCTCTAGCAAAGTCGCTCTATTCAAATACGAATCTATTGATTATGATAGCGCCGACTAACTTTTTACCTTTCATGGGATTTCTCTAATGATAAAATTTCTAACCCTCTTTATTGCTCTTTCATTCCATGGATTCACCTTTGCCATTGAGTTACCCGCCCAAGACTTCTCAACCATACCATCGACTTTCAATTACTTTTTAAAATCAATGAAGGCCTATAAATTAGGAAATGATCAAGCTATCGACCTCGCTGTTTTGACAATGGATACCTCTGAGCTTGAACCCAAGAGCCGAGATATTTCGGCCAGGTTACTGGCCCTTAAGTTAATCAATACTTTAGATCGGCTTGAGTATATAGATATTAAGAAACTGCCTCAAGATTATAGAGAATCAAAATGGTTATATAGACAAAGAGAGATTAAAAGTGGGGACAGCTGGGTCGTTGCGGAAATTTCAATGACTAAAATCAAGGACAAGTGGCTCTTTTCAAAGGAAACACTCCAAAGCATCGCACTCTTTGAAAAAGCTGTTAAGGACAGGGATGTAGTTAAGGGCGTCACCGCCTACGACTCTTGGAAAGAAAGAATTAAAGAGCGAATGCCACAATGGACCGCTAAGAGATCTTTCATTCTTCAAAATGGACAGTGGCTTGGACTCTTCATGCTCATCTTTATCGCCTTTGCTTTTGAAAGGCTGATGCGCCTCTACTTTGCTAATCTTATTTTTAAATTTTTAAAAAATAGAGGACTCTCTATATCAAGTCAGCTCAACCAAAAGTTTACCCTCCCCTTAGGCGTCATTCTCTTTACCATCATTTGGAACTTAGGCTTACAATTTCTTGAACTTGATGACAAAGTCCTTTCGTGGTTCTTAACGGCGAGTAGGGTCATTCTAACGATTGGCCTTATCATGGCCTTCTATCAACTGGTGGATATTGTCTGCCTCTATTTAGAAAAGAAGGCCCTCGCTTCAGAGAATAAGTTTGACGATATCCTTACTCCTCTCATTAGGAAATCAGCAAAGACATTTGTCATTGCCGTAGGAATCATTGCCCTAGGTGACTCCTTAAATCTCGATATGAAAGGCCTACTCGCTGGAATGGGCATCATTGGCCTTGGGGTTTCACTTGCTGCAAAGGATACCCTATCTAACCTCTTTGGTTCACTAACAGTTCTGCTTGATAGACCTTTTCGCATTGGGGACTGGGTTAATATTGATGGTAAAGTCGAAGGAACAGTAGAAGAAGTCGGCCTGAGATCTTGCCGGGTAAGAACTTTCTATAATTCTCTCATCACCATCCCCAATGGGGTTCTTACTAATGCAAGTATTGATAACTATGGCATGCGCACTTACCGTAGATTCACCACAAATCTTGGCCTGCAATACGACACTCCTCCGCAAAAGATAGAAGCCTTCTGTGCTGGAATACGCGCTCTCATTGATGCTCATCCTCATACCCGAAAGGACTACTACCACGTCTATCTCAATGGACTCGGAAGTAGCTCTCTTGATATTCTACTCTATGTTTTCTTTGTCACACCTGACTGGTCTGACGAGCTCCAGCAGAGGCACCGCCTTCTTCTGGATATTCTGCGCTTAGGAGAGAAAATGGGAATTGAGTTTGCTTTTCCAACCCAAACCCTTCATACAGTTCAAACTGAGCAAACTCAGTATGACACCGCCTATGATCTTATTCTTGCCCATGAGAAGAGTGCCCAGCAAGGACAAAGCCTTGCTAAGGAAGTTGTCAGTAATAACCTTACGAGAGCTTAAGAATAGGTTTCACTTTTTCTTGAAATTGAGTTTCATTGAAGGGCTTTACCAGAAAATTTTTGACACCCTTTTGAATAACGGCCGCCATTATCTCTGAATTCAATTCACCAGAGACCACGATGATATTCTCAACTTTATTATGATGATCAGGTCTCTTTAATTCTTCAGTAATATCAACTCCGCTTTTTCGTGGCATATTGATATCAAGTAGGATAAGGGCAAACTCTTGATTGCGTAGTTTCTTAGAGGCCTCTACTCCATCCTTTGCTTTAACAATATTTCTAAAACACTTAAGGTTTTGGCAATAAACTTCTAAAACCTCAAGAATACCACTATCATCATCAATGATGATCACATCACCAATTGTATCGCTCATAATAACCTACTTTGTAATTGGACAAGGAAAATCAAATAAACAATCATTCTTAACTGCTTGGGCCACACTCTTTGGAACCATTTCTTCCCAGCCTTGCTCATTCTTTTCAATCATTTTAAGTACTGTTCGAGACCAAATGCTGAAGTAGTTGCGGTCATAGTCCTCAATATCTTCAATACGGCCAATACTCATTAAGTAAGCAATAAGCGGTTTTATCTCATCTAAGACATCTGCATCTTCTGAGCTCAGAACTTTCTTACCATCATCACTTAGAGCAGGATAGACAAAGGTATCAGTCCTATGACCAAAGAGCGCGCCGATTCCGCCAAAGAGACCACCAGGCCGATCAAGATATTTTTCATGATTAAAAACTTCTTGAAGGTTATAGTAACCCATAACAAATGAAATTCTCTTATTAGTGCGCGAAGATAAGAAATAGGAAAGTTCGCCGTAGGTATTAAAACTTGTTATTAAGCACATTTGTCCTAGAGCACTGAGAAGATCTACTCGCGCCAGAAAGTCTTCAGAAATAACTTTTCCTCTCTCTCTTAACTTACTCATTGAGATCTCAGCAAGAACGACTATTTTATCTTGCTCTTCTTTTTCAATCCGTTTACAGAAAACCTTCTTTCCCTTTTCGAGCATATCCATATTAAAGTGTGTTGGCGGCCGATAGGAGCCACGAGATACGAGAATATTCTTCTTATAGAAACTATCTGAACTTGAAAGAATACGGCCATCACTTCCAAAGAGAATGGCATCCGTGTAACCTCTCTTAACTAATTCAAGTGGCCAAAGCCTATGATCCTGGTTAGCGAAAGCAGGTCCACTAACATCAATATAATCCACAAGCATTCTATCGGTTGTCAGACCATGCATAAGGCTTTTTACAAATTTAACTCTATCGTCAAGGGTTCTAAAACAATTGTAAACAAGATTAGTTCCCAGAAGACCCAAGGCCTCTTGTTGCTGTAGGTTTACTTGGTCCTGCATCTTTACATGGATGATAATTTTAGAGGCCTCGGCCCCAGGCTCATGTTGAAATTGAACTCCCATCCAGCCATGGCACTCATCATTATATTTATAGCTCTTAGCTGCGACCGTATTTGCATAAGCAAAGAAGCGGGTCTCCTTGCCTCTCTTATCAGAGAGACGCTCAATCAGCTGACCATATTCGTGAGAGAGCATGGTTTGCACCCTCTCTTTTGAAACATAGCGGCCGGCCCTTCCATAGATATCATCACTCACTGTCATATCGTAGGCCGACATTGACTTCGCTATAGTTCCTGCTGCGCCACCGGCCCTAAAGAAGTGCCGAGCAACTTCTTGTCCGGCCCCAATCTCAGCAAAGGTTCCATAGATTGAAGTATC
>CALHBL010000195.1 GCA_937930825.1 uncultured Bacteriovoracaceae bacterium | reverse complement strand
AAAAGTCATTTTGGCCACACAGGACAACTCATCTCCTTGCCTCCATGCTGGATTTTTCTTGGCAAAGAACTTAATCCTTTCATTGCTAGCAATCAACTCAGGTGTAATAGGTGAAACCTCTTCTCTTAGACAGTCTTTAGTTGTCACCTTCACTTTAGAAAAACTAATGACTCCCGATTCTTCGCAGTAGTATTCACTATAAAGAGATTTTGAAAAACTATTAATGAGGAATTGTTCTCTTTGAGGAGTTTCTTTTTCGAAGCGCGGATAGTGCTCAGAGAAGTTATTGGCCATCAGAAGATAGGTTTTATAACCCTTAGAAATAAGAAACCAATAAAAAGGTTGAAGCGGACTCTTTAATTTCTGCCAAAAGAGATATTTTAAGAAAGCAACTCCTAAGGTTCCTTGCCCCCAGTATTCTTTTTCTATAATAGTGTCACCACTGAAGACTCCTCTAACAACTTTAGAGTCATACTCAATATCAATACTCTTAATAGTTGAGAATCCGCGAATTGAATCCGACTCTTTATCAAAGAGTAAGAATACATTGCTCTTATCATAAAGGTCTTTAAGAAACTGCTTCCTATCAGTGTTGCTGTAGTACTTTGAAAATATAGTAAACATAGCTTCCATCTGATCACTAGTTAGAGACTTTATGGGTAATGTTCTTGAATAGAGCTTCTTTCTTTTTTTCATTTCTGCCTTCTATGATAAACGAGTCTCAAGTTTTCCAAATCCCCACTTAACACACTTTTGCTTTTCTAAGTGTTGAATGAACTTAATGACGGCCTCATCTTCTTTGATAGGATTATTAAAATTAAAACGAATTGATTTAAAAACTTCAGTATCGCCCTTGGCAAAGTAATTACCCACACACTTTGTTGCAAAGAGAATAATAGAGTTTAGGAGGAGGCCTTCTAAGCCAGAGCGTTTCTTTGTCACTAGAATTGTTAACCCTTCAGCTTTACCTTCACTGGTAGGCCTTAGCGCAAAAATAATATGGCAGTGAAGAAAGTCTGGACCAACTGTAACAGATCCTGTTGAACCAGCGGTATAGGACATGGAATAAGTCAGCACATCAGAGTAGAACTTAGAGATAAATCTCAAGTACCACTTCTTACGCGGAATTTTAGTTGTATTATTAAATTGAATTGTATTACTTGAAAGATTCACGGCCTCAAATTTGACATCAACAGGAAGCTCATGAACGGATGTAAAGTGATGAGCATCAATTGCGTTGATCATCATAATATTGGGGTGGCACTCTTTTTTAAATTGATTCCCAAAAGAAGAATCTAGCTCTACGCCTCTGAGCTCCTCTATAGTGTGAACATCATACTGAGGAGACTCTCCCGTATAAATCCATATGGTCTTATATTTTTCACAGGTAGGATAGTGCTTTAAAGAAGCATTCAATCCCGGCCCACCCTTGCGGCAAGGGATATCCACGAGCTCTCCGGAAGCATCAAATTTCCAGTGATGAAAGAAGCAGCGAATTCCGCTGCCCTCAACTCTTCCCTCAGCGAGGTGAGCACCCATGTGAGGACAATAAGCATCCATAGCATGAACTTCACCATCTTCATCGCGGTAGAGAGCAAGCTCCTTTCCTAAGAAATTAAGAGGCTTCACTTGACCTTTTTTGAGTTCAGAAGATTTAAAGGCCCAATACCAGCCCTCAACAACTGTCTCTTTTTGACCAAAAATTTTAACGTCACTCAACGCCGACATTAATGCTCCTGTCTAGCTCTGCATCACCAAGGTTAGTAAAGAAAGAAAAATATTAGCACAAAATACTCAAGACTAAACCCAAAGTAAAAAGATCAACTAATCCTTACAATTTCCTCATTCAAAATCACAGGCCTACTCCTCTGACCACCTCAGGACCTTTAAAAGAATCTCGCCCTAAGAGCAATAAGGCCGGAAGAAGAATAAAGTCCGCCATGAGAGCGAAAATAAGCGCTAAAATGATAAAGATACCCATTTGAATCATGAGCCTCAGGTCACTTAATAAGAAGCAAGGAAAGCAAAGCACAAACACCATTGTTGTTCCAATCAGTGCTTTAGAAGTCTTATCATAGGATTTTTCAAGGCCATGATAGAGACTTTGCCCCCTTTGCATTTCCTTTTTAAGAAAGAATAGAAAATGAATAGTGTCATCTACTGCTACTCCCATAATCACACAAATCAGCATCACCACATTTCCCTCGACGGTAATGCCAAGTAATCCCATCAAAGCTGAGATCAGAACAATGGGAAAGATATTAGGAATAAGGGCCAGAAGCGCCCACTTAAAAGACTTGAAAAGAAGTAAGAAAAGAGTAAACGTGCAAATAAAGCTTAAGGAAAAAGAAAGAACAAAGTTAGAGATAATTTTCTCAAAGAGGAAGCTTCTTATTTTAATAAAGCCTCTAAGATCATAAACGAGCTTATCAGTGGCAAGAGAGTCTATCTTCTCAGCTATCTTCTTAACCTTTTTTATACTCGAATCTGCTAAGTAGAGAGTGCTCTTAAGCCCAGATTTCTCTTGTCCAAAGAAATGACTAAGACCTCCCCAGTTATTGAGAAAGAAGAGGACTCCTTCTCTTTCTACTGTTGCTCCCTTTAAAGTTTCAGACCGCTGTCCCAGGTAGTCTACTAAATTAAGGTAGGAATCAATTCTTATAACACCAGTAACCTTCGCTACTGCCTCTTCAAATTCACGGATATCTTCCAGCACTATGGAATCCACTGGATAAGAAAGCTCGGGGTAGACAAGGTCTATTGAACTTACTGACTTTAGCTCACGACTAAAGACTCTAAGAGATTTCGCTAAAGGATGATCACCTGAAAATTTATCGTAGAAATCATCATCAATCACAACCTGAGTGGATAGAGCAACTAACCCCAGCATAAGAATTAGGGAGAAGAGGCTAATCCCCCTGCGTCTCTTTACTATAAAGGGCAGCATAACTCGGCTCAGCCACTGCTGGCCTTTTTGAATAATGGGATAATCTCTGGGAAAGATGAGCATGCACCATGGGAGGAAGTAGAAAGTTAAAAAGAAGGCACAAAGGGCACCAAAGCAGCAGTAGACGCCAAAACTTCTTACCGGTGCCATATCATTGAAGAGAAGGCTTAAGAAACTAAGGGCCGTCGTGATACTAGTTAAGAGGCAAGGCTTGAGAAGTTCTCCCTTAGTGAAAGAGAGACGCTCTTTGAGTGTCCCTTGCTGCTCACTAAAGCATGAATAGAAGTGAATTAAATCTGAAGTAGCAACAATCAGGACAAAGGTCAAAGAAAGCACACTATAGGGGCTCAATCCCCCATCTACAGCTTGAATGAGAAGCAGTACAAGGCCATAGGAGAGAGTGATAATTAAATCAACCCAAAGAACAATCACAAAACTTTTAAAGAGCAGATAGATGAGCAGACTTAAAATCACAAAGATAAGTGGACTAATAAATTTTTGGTTATTAATCATCTCCTTTAAGTAGTAGTACTTGGCGACTTTGTGACCTAGAAAGTGGATGTCAAGGCCAGCTCCATTCTTGAACTCTCTTGCTATTTTCAAAAGTGAATCAACTGCTGCAGTTTCCTTTGCTCCTTCCAATTTCTTTGATAGGAGGATTGTGCCCATTAAAAAGCGCCTATCCTCTGTGAGAAACCTCTTCCCATAGAGCTTAGTCTTTAAAATTTCTTGGGCCTTAGGACTTAAAGATTCCCCTGAAAAGAAAGGGCGCAGCTTGACACTTTTTTGAGTGTAATCAAGATATTCTGCATTACTGAGAAAATTGACCTTTGAGACACCGTAGACTCCACTAAAGGCGTGATTCAATTGCCTACCAATAACCATGATGTCTTCATCAGAAAAAGGCCCTGACTTTTCTACGGCAAGAACGATTGTATTCTCATCATTAAAGTTTCTCTGATGACTGAGGTAGGTCTCTCTTAACCGACTGTTTTCATCAAGAAGCGATTCAATCTTAAAAGGCAGTGCTCTTTGAGAAAAATAGACGGATGAACTTACTATGGCGCTTAAGAAAATCACAATAGCTGACTTGTGGATAGTGGACTTCAAAGCTTTTAAACTCCGTATTGATATTAGTTTTTCCCAAGGGTATTCTATCCGAGTAATTTAAACTAGCTAATATTATTTATCTCATCCACCATTAGAATTTTTTAAGGGGACACTAAGTATGAATCACAAAAAACTCGTAACGAGTATCATTTTTCTGGGGGCGATTGGTTTTAGCTCTTGTAGCCCAGATAAAACTTCTTCAATAGAAAGTGCTAAGACTAAGAGTGAAAACTCTCCTCACTCTTCTAGAAGAGTCTCCTCTACTGACAGCGAAGTGGAGAAGATAAACCAAGATATTATTTCTTTAAAAAGTCCCCATCATGTAATCCCTTTAATTAACAAGCTCATCTTAAAAACTGAAGAGAAAGACTTTAGTGATCATAAAGAAAATATTGATTTGCAACTTTATAAAATAACCTTAAGACCTCTTTTAAAATTACAGGGCATTATCTGGCGCTTTAGAGCAGTCGTTGAAGAGTCAGGCGCTCTGCATATGATGGCCTTGGCGGC
>CALHBL010000194.1 GCA_937930825.1 uncultured Bacteriovoracaceae bacterium | reverse complement strand
CCTGAACCAAGAGAGACAATCTTGGCCTATGTTGGTCATGCCAATATTGGTTTTCGCCCTGTAGCAAAAGATCAAACTTATGTGGAGCTCACGGCCTTTATTGACCCAAAGGGGTCAATCCCTTCATGGATCATTAACTTCTATCAAGAAAAGTGGCCGGTTCAATTTCTCAAAGCGTTAGAGAAGCAATGCAATAATACCCCTGTTAAGTTAAGAGCAGGCCTTGTGAAAATGCTGCGTGATCTTCTTGTTCTTATGCAGTGGGATCCTGATACATTCTCTGAGTAAGTTTTCACAATACTTCTGTGTCCTACACTCCTCTAAATGAGGGGCGCGCAAAGTCCCTGATACTTCGATATCTGGCCAATTAAATACCATTTCCATTGGACAAATTTCTATACTCTGAGGATAGTAGAAGCTTAATGTGCACGATGAGAATGAATTAGCGGGAGACGCCATGAAACAATACCTAGACTTGATGAAGCATGTCCTCAAAAATGGGGAAGAGAACATGGATAGAACTGGCACTGGAACTTTAAGTGTCTTTGGTTATCAGGCCCGCTATAATTTGAAAGAAGGCTTTCCTCTTATAACAACCAAGAAAGTTCACCTGCGCTCTATCATTCATGAGCTGCTCTGGTTCCTTCAGGGCGATACAAATATTAAATACCTTAAAGATAATAAAGTTAGAATTTGGGATGAGTGGGCAGATGAAAATGGCGACTTGGGGCCAGTCTATGGTAAGCAGTGGCGCCACTGGGAGACAAGTGGAGAAGCAGTCGATCAAATGAAAGAGCTTGTTCATAACTTAAAAACAAACCCCCAAAGCAGAAGGCATATTGTTTCCGCTTGGAATCCTAGTGACATAAAAGATATGGCCCTGCCTCCTTGTCACACCCTTATGCAATTCCATGTGAGTAAATCTGGGCAGCTAAGCTGTCAGCTCTATCAGCGTTCGGCCGATATTTTCTTGGGTGTTCCCTTTAATATTGCTAGCTACGCTCTTTTGACCATGATGCTCGCTCAAGTGTGCGACTTAAAACTGGGTAGCTTTGTGCACACCATGGGGGATGCTCATCTCTACCTGAATCACTTAGAACAAGCAGCAACTCAAATTAAGAGAAAGCCTCACCCGCTTCCTATCATGAAGCTTAACCCCAAAATTAAAGACCTCTTCTCTTTTAGCATTGAAGACTTTGAGCTTGTTGAATACGTTGCCCATCCTCATATTAAGGGACAGGTTGCAATTTGATAGTCTCGATGATTGTTGCCGTAGGCAAAAACCATGAAATTGGTCACGGCGGAAAGATGCTCTGGCATATTAAAGAAGACTTCGCGCACTTTAAGAAAACTACAATGGGCCATACTCTGATCATGGGCAGAAAGACTTTTGAGTCAATCGGCAGGCCTCTTCCTGGGCGTAAAACCTTTATCCTCTCCCGTAGCAACTATACTCACAACGATTGCGCGGTTTTTACAACTCTTGAGCAGGCCCTAGCGGCTGCCAAGGAAGCAGGGGAGAGTGAAGTCTTCATTGCTGGAGGCGGAGAAATTTACAAGCAGGCCCTCAGTCTGTGCGATCGTATTTACTTAAGTGAAGTTGATTTTAGTGGTGAGGCCGACGCGTTCTTTCCGGCCATTAATGAGATGGCCTGGACGGATTCAGTTGAACCTCTCTTCTTTGAGAAAACCCAAAAAAGCAAGGCTTGGAAGTTAAGAGTTCTTGAAAGGTCATCTCTTTTAGATAAGCAAAAGTAGTGCCATATTGTCCTTCTATAAAATGGAAGTACTCACATTCACTAACTTATTCCCTACAGAGATAAACTAGGCCTTCAGTGAAATAGACGTAAGTGTTTTTTATTGATAATTTTGAGCGATGGCAAGTCATACAGCTTGCCACATCAGGAAAGGAAAAAAAGGAAAAATATGAAGCTTATAATTATATTATCATTACTTACTTCTTCAGCTTTTGGCTTTACAGGGTCTTTAAACTTTCCTCTTCTCAATACGATAGCAAAAGAGAATATTCCTCTAAATGCAGCTTATCGGCAATTAAGACTAGCGCCATTGCCCAAGATTCAAGGAAGATTAAATAAAGTTGAGGTACTCTTGAAAGCTTCTACATCTAATCTTACGAATCAAAAGCTTACTAACAATCAAAGAAAACAATTAAGGTATATTATCAATGCCGCTGTTAAGAATGATCTAGCAACTGTAAATCGGACGTGGACTAATCTGATACGTAGCTTTAAGAATAAAACTGCAAACTTAGATATAAATTCATTAATCTATGGAGTTATTAAAGAGTCCCACTTGAAACCGTCAAAGGATTTATTATTTCAAGCTTTTAAAATTGCTATTCTCAAAGAAAGAAAAGAGAATCTGAGAAATTATCTCAAAGAAGTTCAAAGAAAGAAGTTAGAGTGTTCACGTGCACCTGCATGTTCAAGTCGAGTCATTGGAGAAATTCAAAATTTATTCTTAAATCTTAAGGCAGAACTTCAAAGCGTTGAGGATGAGTCAGATATTGAGATGGTGAGCATGCAAAGCTCTATGCAGCAAAGAAGTCAATCGCTTACTATGGCCACTAATATGTTAAGGTCCATGCATGACTCTGCCGCTGCAATTGCAAGAAATGTTCGCTAGTTCTTTTTGTTGATGGTCGTGATACCTCTCCTGTGAGTCATAGCTAGGATACTTATCAGAACTAGATTAGTCACTGATGCTTTGCTTAGACTTTGTCTTAAGCTTAAGTCTTAATTGATGATAGATAAAAATAAGAATACTTTTTGGAATTATTTAATGCATGAGAACTTAACACTTTATCATATGGGATTCTCACGATCCACATCAGTTCTATGGATGCTGGAAGAAGTTGGACGGCCTTATTCGATATGCCCTGTGAGTAGCATTCGTGAAAAAAGAGACTCTTCCTATCTTGAGATTAATCCCTTGAATAAAGTACCCGCTTTAAAACACAATGGGAAAATCATAACTGAAGCGGCCGCTATCATTTTGTATTTGGCGGAAGTCTTTCCCCAGGCCAATTTAGATATTAGAAGTGGAGATCCTCGTAGAGCAGACTATTTAAAGTGGTCTTTCTTGGCCGCAAGCTGTATCGGGCCTGGTATTCTTGATATTATTTTTGAGCGTCCTAAAATTCCTGCCAGCTCTGCTGGATGGGGAGACTTCAATGAGCTCATTACTCATATTTCTCATGAACTTTCAAAGAAGGAATTTATTCTAGGGGATCAATTTACCAGCGCTGACATTATCCTTGCCTCCCAGCTTGGTTGGGGGGTGATGATAGACAAGTTCCCAAAAACTTCTGAAATTACAGACTACCTCCGCCGGCTTGGTCAAAGACCCGCTCGTAAACGAATACTTGAAATGGAAGAGATGAGGCAGTGGCCAAAGTAAGTTGTCTTTTTTAAAGGAACCCCAATAAAGGGGGAGTTATTGCTTTGGGTGGTAGATATAGTCAAAGTCAGAGTAGAAGCTGTGACTGACAAATATTGAGTAAGGTACTTTTTCAAGACCAAGAGTATCGATCAAGGTTTCTTCATAATTGAAGAGGTTATTTTCAGAGTAACTGCAATAGTCTTCATAGTAATTTTTTCGAGCTATAATGTCGACAAAGAGAACTTCTGATGAGAGCTCACTTTTTAGGCGGTCCCCTAGAGTGACATTGTATCCCCCTAAGTCAGGTGTGATATGGTGCTTGCCTACTAGGAATATTGATCTCTCACATTCATCTAGATTCTTCATGATCTCAGAGAACATAACGTCATCTCTATCTGTCATCCATTTAAAAGGCACTATCCCAGTCGGGGGTGTGTAGGGAGCGTCTACAGGAATAATTCTAATATCGTTGTCTCGTAAGAATGAGTAGAAGGGAGCGTAGTCAAAGCTATGCTTTGCTTTGAAGTGGTAGGTGTGATTTCCTTTGATGAGCTCATCTATTTCTGATTGTTCCAAGTTGATGGGTTGCTCGATAAAAGCGCATTTAATTTTTTCTTTATCAATAAAAAGAGGAAGGATCGAAGGCAGTTCTTTTAAGTATTTTTCCTTGTGGGCCTCACCAAAGACGATAAGCTTTGCTTGATTGCTTCTTATTTTTTTAAAATTACTTTGAGAGTCACTCTCTTTAACTTTTTCCTTTATAGCAGTTGATCTCTCCTCACAGAAACTTCCAAAGGAAGAATTGATTATAAGAAGTAGTGATAGAATGGTTGATGCCTGCTTCATGATCTCTCCTGATCTTTATTTTCCTGATCACTTCTTGCAATGACCTCCATGGTATTGATGGAGATGACTACTTTGATCTAGTTGATGCCTTGCTATCAATGATAGCTAATCTCTTTAGAAATAGGAGTTTGTTGAAAATGATACAGTGGTCTGTCGTGAATTTAGACAGCTGTAAGTTAGAAAATAGTCCATGCCTGGTTATCGAGCTTGAAGTTTCTTATTAATTTTAAGTTCGACCTAGTGAGAGAGTGAAGAGTCCAGCGCATATGCAGCTGGCCGTTCCATTCAAAGAAATCAATTTGACCAAAGTTTCTCGTGACAATGGTATTACTGCGGCCGTAAATGGCCCGAACAGCGCCCATTACTAGTCCTTTATGAGCATGAGTCAGGCCGGAGCTTTGGAACTCATAGTACATGGTTCTTCTTTGGTCACTATGGAGGATTTTCTTACCGATGGCAGCGCCAAAGTGCTTGTCTCCAGAGAGAAAGAAGGCGCCAGAGAGGCGACACTTATTAATGAGCTCAAGCAGATTAACGCGCTCATTAGGGTATTCAAGCCAGTCTTCAGATACGAATGTTCGATTTAACAGAACTCCTATGGGGGAGACGAATAAATTAACATCAGCGTAAGAGCTGCTCATTTCACGCTCAAGCCACTGCCACTGTTCTTGGCCTAGAAGGGTTGATTCGGTCCCTTTAATGGGGTCTCTAAAGTAGCGGCAATCGAGGAAGTAGACCTTGATCAATCTTCCGGCAGCATAGTACTCCCTTGAGTAGTAAATGCCTTCCCTCGCTCTTCTTGGGTCTTCATAGGGAACGCCCATAAAGTCGAGAAAGAGCTGCTTTGAGGCAACTTTAGAAGGGTAGTTCCTATTGCCTCCATTTTCTCCGTAGTCGTGGTCATCCCAAATTCCTTCAACCCTAAAGTTCGCTCGAAAGTTGCCGTATTGGCTTGAAAGAAGGGAGTTGTACTTATTCTGTAAAATATAAGGGTTTGGGGAGTCTCCGTAGATATTATCCCCAAGCCAGAACCAGGCATCTGGATTTTGTCTGGCAATAACTGGCCAGTGGTCTTGGGCAGAATCCTGATGATTGCAGGAGCCAAAGCAAATGCGAAGGCCGTCGCCACTGAGCTGATGCTTTTCACTATTGGGAAGGAGTGCGGCCTTTGCTCCTAAGGGGAGGGCAAGCAGTGTCTTTAGAAAAGACCTCTTTGATATTCTTTTCATGCTAAAACCTAATTACTTAATTTAAAGATTGTGTTTACCAACTAATGTTAAATCATTTAGGCTTGCATGTTAAAAGAAACAGACACGTAGAATCTAACATTCACTCACATGTCCGCATGTTCGTACTTTTAACTATCGTTTAAGAATAAGTTTTTGCGTCAGTTTTCTTATGAAGAGACAGGTTTTTCATCATCACTAATTTCACCTTTAGAAGCAGAAGGATCATTGTCCTCACTTGAGGGAGCGCTAGAAATGACCTCGTTCACCGCTTCAATTTTAGTTTCTGCGATAAGCTCGTTATTATCATCATTGGTTTCTTTGATCTCAGTAACAGGGGTTTCGATAACTGGTTCCGGAGCACTGTCTTGAGCAAGGGCAGGGGCACTGCTTGGGGCCGTCAATAATTCGGTCGTCATCTCGCTAGCTTCAAGTTGACTCTTATGTTCTATGAATGAAATCAAGTTATTTATAAAG
>CALHBL010000193.1 GCA_937930825.1 uncultured Bacteriovoracaceae bacterium | reverse complement strand
GCATGGTTATTAGTGGTAATGATATTGATGATGGCAGCTGCCTTAGTTAAAAGTACTGCGAGTTATTCAAGGGTTTGGTTCATTTCTTGGAGCTTAGCTACTTTTGTCTATCTAAATATTTACCGCCTTTGTTTGGATTTATTCTTAAGCTATTCAAGAAGGCAAGGGTGGAATCAAAAAGGAATTGTAATTTTTGGTGCTGGTGAGCTTGGTCAAACAGTAGCGAAGCGTCTTAAAGAAGCTGATTGGGTTGGCTTTAAAGTTCTTTCCTTCTTTGATGATCACTGTTCTCCTTCAGATAAAATCGAAGGAATTAGCGCCTCTCATTCGGATGAAATGATTGATTTCTTGTCAAGCAATGATGTTAAGGAGTTATGGATTGCCCTTCCTTTTAAAGAAGAGGAACGAGTAAAGAAGCTCATTTTCGAATTAAGGCATATATCAATTTCGATAAAGTTCATCCCAGATATTTTTGGTTTCAGACTTTTGAACCAAGAGGTTTATGAAGTAGCAGGTATTCCTGTTGTTCAGTTAAATGGAACTCCTATGCAGGGGGTAAATCGCTTTGTTAAAGAACTTGAAGATTGGGTGTTATCTTTCATTATTATCATATTGATAAGTCCAATTATGGTGATAATTGCAATCTTAATTAAGCTAGAATCAAAAGGCCCTGTCTTCTTCAAACAAATACGAAATGGATGGGATGGAAAGGAAATCAAAGTCTATAAATTTAGAAGTATGAGTATTGATGCTGAAAAAGATGGCTTCATCCAAGCGACAAAGAATGACAACCGCATTACAAAACTTGGCTCTTTTTTGAGAAGAACTAGTCTTGATGAGTTGCCTCAATTCTTTAATGTCCTTCAAGGTAGAATGTCGATTGTGGGCCCTCGCCCTCATGTTGTTTCTCAAAATGAAGCTTATAAAGACCAAGTTGACTACTACATGCAGCGCCATAGAGTAAAGCCTGGGATTACTGGTTGGGCGCAAGTCAATGGTTTAAGGGGCGAAACTGATACTCTTGAAAAAATGTCGAAGAGAGTAGAGTATGATCTCTATTATATTGAGAATTGGAGCTTTTGGTTTGATATGAAAATTATAATCCTGACTATTATTAAAGGCTTCATAAACAAAAATGCTTACTAGGAGTACCATCCTTTGAATTTTGAAAAAAATACCTATCTATTGAGGCTAACTTATTTCTCTGTTTGGTCACTTGCCCTATTCTCCTTTGTATCTCTGAGCGCAACTGATCTTAGTCATATCTTGATCATTATTCCTGCAGCATATTATTTCTATAAAGAAATTAAAAACCGAGAGTTAAGGATTGAGAAAAGTTCTTGGGCATTACTGGGAATGATTTTAATAGGAGTTCTATCAATTTTAAATGCGCCAGATATATCTAATAAATTAAGAATGATTTTTAAACTTAAGTATTTAATGATTGGTTTCCTGGCAATTTTTCCATTGAGAGAGCTTTTTAAAATAGTTGAGATGAAGGATGCCAGTAAGATGGTAAAAGTCTTTCTTATATTATTGGCAATCGGTAATATCGCAGGGATCTACGCTCTATTTTCTCAATACCATCCCCTAAGACTGAAGCCAGCCTCAGATCCGTGGAGAGCGGCCGGTATGTACGGAATGGCAATTACTTATGGGTATGGAGTTGAGTTGATCTTAATTCTGATGACGGCTGCAGCGTGGCTTTTAAAGAAGCGGGTTGCCTTATTTATAAACCCTTATATTTTTTGGATTTCTTACCTCACAACGATAATGGGCTTCTATTATGCTTTTGCCAGAGGTGCTATGCTGGCATTTATTTTTTCAATACCTTTTCTCTTTATTAAGACGAGTAAAAAACTATTCTTAGGTTTAAGCCTTTCTGGTATAGCGGGTATGATTGTAGTTCTTGCTCTCGTTTGGAATGGTAAGGACAATGGTAATAGGTTCTTATTAAAAGCGAAGACTAAATCAAATATGATTCGACTTTCTCAGTATGAAGCAGCGGTAAAGGGTTGGTTGGAAAAGCCTCTCTTGGGCTGGGGATACCGTAACTTTGAACCTAATGCCTATGACATTAAGAAACGAAATAGCATAGACTTTGCAGATTTCTATGGCCATGCCCATAATAACTACCTGGAGTATCTCGCTTCCATGGGTATTTTTGGCTTTATTAGTATTATCTTATTTGTCTTCTTTTGGTTCATGGAAGTTTATAAGAGGAATGATGATTTTGGCTTTATTCTGATCCCTTTTGTCATCTCATTCTCAATATCAGGACTATTTCAAAATACTATAAATGATGGTGAAAATATGTTCGTCATTATGTTCTTCTACTCACTTACTCAAGCGCTAAGAAATAGAGAGATTAATTTTCCGAAAGCCAAAGTTTAAATCTTTTAAGAGCGTCATCAAGGCTTACCGTTGGCGCCCATTTGAGGATGTCCTTCCCCTTATTGATATTGGGGACGTAGCATGGTGCTGGTTCCATTAGCTTTTTGGCCTGTATGACTTTGACTTGAGTATTTGGATAGAGAAGTGAAATATTTTCTGCAAGTTTTAAGATTGAAATAATAGTATCTGAACCAATATTAAAAATTTGATTAGTTTCATGATGAGTTAAAAGAGTTAAAAGGGCATGAGTCAAGTCCGTCATATAGAGGTAGCTTCTTAGGGGGCTTCCATCACCTTTAATTGTAATGGTCTTTTTCTTAATGCTATCTGAAAAAAAGTTACCAGCTGCATAGGTACTATCAAGAGGAAGATAGGGGCCAATAAAAGCAAATGATCGACTAATATTATAAGAAATAGACTCTGATTCGCAGAATGATTTAAGGTTTTTTTCTCCGTTTATTTTTGCTTGTGCATAAGCTAATCCAGCATGAGAAGTTTTTTCATCTTCACAGGGAAGAGGATCATTAGCATTCAACTTACCATACACAGCGCCTGAGCTAATATAGAGAATTCTACTTACAGAGTGCTCCTTGGCCATTTTCTTAACGCTTTCTAAAATGGCTTCTTCGTTTGCTAGATATGAGGTCTTTTCACTTTCTGTAAGATTTACTCTAACATCTGCAGCTGCATGAATAATATAGTCACACTCTTCTATAATGGGGGAGCTTTGACAGAGGTCTCCTTTGAGTAAGTTAAGGTTCTGAATTGTTTTAAAATAGGGATACCTCTTGTAGAAAGCATCGGGGTTTCTTGAAGTTGAAGTTACCTCTATGGGGTGAGAGAGTTTCTTATTTGCGTAGGCGATAGATTCAATTAGCCACTTTCCAAAGAAGCCTGTGCCCCCAGTTATAAAGAGTTTCTTGCCTTTAAGTTTTTCAAAATTTCCCTGAGAAAGGGTGTATATTTCAGTGAGGTCGCTTTCGAGTAATTGTACTGAGGTCATATAAGTTTACTAAGCCTTGCCTTCATTTGGTCAACTGATATTCCATGCTGGGCCATGGCAAATTGATATTTTCCTGCCTTGTGAATAAAAGAGCTATTTAAATGAAAGGATTCAACTTTAGGGATCGGGAGGTTATTTTCAAGCATAAGTTCAATAAGAGCGGTCATCATGCCTCCTCGCTTCACATGTTCTTCAAAGAAGAATATACGTTCATAGCCACTAATCATTTTAAGAACTTCGGTGTGAAGAGGCTTGACCCTCATGATGGAGAGGTGATTAGTTTTGAATTCTTTTGCAAACCCATGAACTACTCCGAGCATTGCCCCTGTGGAAATGAACAGGTCTTTAGAGCTTGTCTTATGTGTGAAATAGGGAAGGGATGTTGGAAGTGAAGCGTCATTGATATTAGGAGTGTCACATTTTCCTACTCTTAGGTAAGCAGGGTTATCACTTGCCGCATACTCATCAAAGCAAACTCTCATTTCCTCTTTATCACCTGGAGAATAAATTTCAATATCAGGTAAGCAGCTTAGTGCTGAGATGTCTTCTGCGCAAAGGTGGGAGTTGCCAAGATGCGTGTAGACTAGTCCTGCACCGTCACCAATGATTTTAACGGGAAGCTTGCCAAGACAGACATCGAATTTAATTTGCTCTAAAACTCGAATAGGGACAAATGAAGCGAGTCCATAGCACATAGGCTTATAGCCTACCTTAGCAAGACCAGCGGCCATGCTAATAAGTGCCTGCTCCATTATTCCCACATTTATAAACTTTTCTGAAGCTCTACTTCTTAGCTCATCAAAGAGCGCATAGCCATGATCTCCAGTGAGAAGAAGAAAATCTTTATCTCTTTGTGCTTTGTCAGCAATGACTCGGGAAAGGACTTCTCTCATTTGTGACTTCCTTTATTAACCGTTTCAAATGCAGCAACTTCTTCTTCTGGATTCATTTTCTTATAATGCCAGCTGTTATCACCTTCCATATAATCAATTCCTGCACCTTTCGTGGTATTAGCAATAATGACAAATGGCTTATTAGAGTTGCTGGCCATTTCAAATGCTTTTCTTAATTCCGCACAGTCATTACCATCGCACTCATAAGTATCGAAGCCAAAAGAGTGAAATTTCTTATCAAGTGGTTTAAGTGATATAATCTCATCAGTCTTACCCATCGCTTGAAAGCCATTAACATCAATAATTACTGTAAGTTTATCAAGTTGATGGTGGCCGGCAAAGAGAATTGCTTCCCAAATACTTCCCTCATTAATTTCACCATCACCAACAATGCAGAAGCTTCTTCGGGAACTATTTCTTAACTTAAGGCCTAGGGCCATGCCGACAGTTACGGGTAGGCCGTGACCAAGGCTTCCTCCAGAGACTTCAATGCCGGGGACAATGTCTTCAGAAAGGCCAAAGAGGTCAGTCCCGTCCTTAAGGTAATTACTAACTTGGTCAGGTTTTATCCAGCCCATCTGAAAGAAGGCCGCATAAATCGCCATAACTCCATGGCCTTTGGAGAGTGCTAAGATATCTCTGGTTGGATCATCAGGGTCTTCTAGGTTGTAGTTCATGACCTCACCATAGAGAACGCTAATAATTTCCACTAAACATAGTGCACATCCGAGGTGACCAGACTTCATATCCTTGGCCATATTAAGGATGTTTTTACGCATAGCGACTGGGGACAAATCTAATTTGGACATAAGCTTTAATAACCTTTTAAAATTCTCTTTAATCCTAATGGAAGATTTTTTATCCATCTACCTGAAACTTAGCTTTAGGCCATATAAATGAAGAAAAAAGTAGTTCAAATTGTAAGAGTACCTGCCGGAGGAATTCGAAAGCATATTCTAGCAATAGTTGAAGGTTTAGGGGAGCAATTTGACTTCTACTTTATTCTTGATAGTAAAGGTGGTGATCTACTCTATCATGAGTTCTTAGAGAATTATCCCGAATATAAGGAAAGGGTCTTTAATCTTTCTATTAAAGATCAGCCAGGTCTGAGTGATGTTAAGAACTTAGTTAAAATTATTAAGTATTTAAAAAAGATAAAGGCAGATGTCGTTCATGGCCATGGTGCAAAAGGGGGACTTTATGCTCGTCTCTGTGGAGCTTTTTGTGGCTTAAGAACTTGTTATACTGCCCACGGTGGCTCTCTTCACAATATGCACGGACGGATAAAGGGATTTATATACACATTGGTAGAAAAGCTTCTCTACTTTATTTCAGATGTACTTATTTTTGAATCTCTTTATACGATGGAGCAATTTCAAAAGAAAATATATTCAGAGAGTCCAAAATTTCATTTAATTTCTAATGCGATTAGTGTTCCGGATAATTTCGATACTATAGGATTAACGAGTTGGAGCTCAAAAGAAAGGATTAGGATCGCCGCCTTTGGTCTACTCAGAAAAATCAAAGGGCATGATTTAGCTTTGGAAGCAATTTCTAAGCTTGTGAAAAAAGGTTATGATG
This sequence comes from uncultured Bacteriovoracaceae bacterium, assembly GCA_937930825.1. GTDB lineage: Bacteria > Bdellovibrionota > Bacteriovoracia > Bacteriovoracales > Bacteriovoracaceae. The sequence continues at coordinate 4,158 of CALHBL010000193.1, read as the reverse complement.
TGACTTTTACTATTTATGGAAGCGGGGAGGAGCAACAGTCTTTGGAAGCACTTTCAAGGAAGCTGGGTGTGCAAGAACGCTTTTCAATAGTGACAAACTGTAATGATGTAAATGAAGCCATGAGGGATTGCGAGTTAGTTATTCATTCCTCTCTCTTTGAATCTTTTGGCTATGTTCCTCTAGAAGCGACTGTTAATGGAGTAAGTGTTATCTCTTCCTTAAATGGAGGCTTAAGTCAGGTTATGGATGGAGGAGCATGTGGCTTTTGCTATAAAGGCGATACCATTGAAGAAATTGTAAGTGCTATTGAAGCAGCGTTCATGGAGAAAAATAGAGAGGTACGCTTTAATCACTTTAAGAGTCATATTATGAATAATTTTTTAGAAAAAGACTTCTTATCAAGAATGGGTGAGGTTTATAGGTATTGAGTGTATCGTTTTTCTATTTACAAAACACCCTAGGTTTTAAAACTTGAGGTTTTTGTATTTAAGTACACATTATTGTAAGTTTATATAGTCATTCTGCTTGAGTTTTCAAGAATTGAAAACTTACTAAAAAGGCTCGTTTTCTTGGAAGTTAAGTGAAAAATATTTTAATTAAGCCCAAGCCATTTCACATGGATTATCGTTCAGATATAGATGGTATTCGAGCTATTGCCGTTATTCTAGTTTTATTCTTTCATGCATTTCCTGAGAATCTTCCGGGAGGATTTCTTGGTGTAGATATTTTCTTTGTTATTTCAGGTTATTTAATTTCCTCGATTATCTTGGGGGGCCTAAAGAATAAAACCTATTCATTAAAAAACTTTTATATAAAAAGAATTAATAGAATTTTTCCTGCTCTCTTGATTGTTCTGCTTTTCTCTATAGTTTTTGGATGGTTCGCTCTAGTCCCCGAAGAATATAAGGAGTTAGGAAGGCACTCTGCAAGTGCTGCATTCTTTGTCTCTAATCTTACTCTATGGTACCAGAGTGGCTACTTCGATAGGTCATCAGAGTTGAAGCCATTGCTGCATTTGTGGTCTCTGTCCGTCGAGGAACAGTTTTATATTTTCTGGCCACTTGTTATGAGTTACAGCTGGAGGAGAAAAATGAGCTTAGTAAAAGTCTCATTTTTTGTAATTCTGATTTCATTTATTATAAATATTTACATGTCTTACAATTATCATTCAGGGGCATTCTATTCTCCAATAAGTCGTTTTTGGGAAATTTTAATTGGTGCCTTTCTTGCGTTTTACAAACTTGAAAATGATGAAATTAAAAATGAGAGTCAGAAGAATTCTCAAGGTCTTTTGGGCGTTCTGCTAATAGTTGTTGGCGTTGTTTTTGTGTCTAAGGAGAGTTTTTTTCCTGGCTTTTGGGCACTATGCCCCGTAATTGGAACCAGTTTAATTATTTCATCTGGCAGTAGCGCTTGGATAAACCGGAAAATCCTATCCAATAGATTTCTGACGGGGATAGGTTTGATCAGTTACCCTTTGTATCTATGGCATTGGCCGCTCATCTCATTTGCCAATATTTTATCACCTGAGCCAGTGGTGACTAGTATAAAGCTAACTTTATTAGCTATCTCTTTTATATTGGCTTGGATGACATATAACTTTTTGGAGTTACCCTTACGTGGTGTGAAGGATATACGTAAGAAGTCGGTGACCCTTTTGGTACTACTTATTATAGTAGGGTTGATTGGAAGCTTTATTAAAGGGGCAAAGGGAATTCAGTCTAGAGATGTTGAGACGATAAATACTTATTCACACTTGAGCTCAGGGTTTAGCGGAGTTTCATGTGAGCAATTTGGGCTTAAGATGAAGACAGCGAACTATTGTACTAACTACGAAGACACTAGCATCTTACTGGTTGGGGACAGTCATGCCGCACATCTTTACTATGGATTGAAAAAGAATAAGGACCCCTACTTTAGTAAGGTTTCAGTTATGGCCGGTGTAAAATGTAACGGGTTGGTGAATTTCTATGATGACAATAATTGTTCCAATTATATTCACTCGCTATTTGCGGTATTAGATAAAAACCCAAGTATAAGGTATGTTGTGCTCGCAGGAGCTCATCAAGTAATTCAGACAAAGTCGGCCAAGGTAATGAAGAAATACTTTGATGGATACTCGGATATGATTGGCGAACTACTTGCAAGAAAGATAAAACCAATTTTCTTCATTGATAACTTGGCCCTAAAGATAGATCCACTAAAGTGCGTAGAATCAAAATTGCCGCTGAGGAGCTGGTTATCTGAGCAGCCAAGCTTTTGTGAAGATGCAAAAGAGAAAGACTGGGTTGAGTATGATCGTTATGATGCTTTCACAAAAAGACTGTCAGTGAAATTTCCTAGTGTGACTTTCTTTGATTCTAGGCCTCTCATCTGTAAAGATGGTAAGTGTCCCTTGATGCGGGGGGGGAGACTCTTGTATTCAGACAAAAATCATTATTCACTCTACGGAAGCTTACTTGTTGGTAAGGGCCTAATAGAGGTATTAAATTTAGTAAAGTAACCTTGTATTGATGAAGCTCGTTCTTGTTGATAAATAGTGCATTCGAGTAATTGATGGATAATAGCTTATGATGAAATTAATTCTACAAGTAATGTTTAAGTTGTGTGATGTTAGCTTAAAGTTTTTTTTTAATGACAGTTATAACGCTGTATGAATACTAAAGTCACAATTTGCCTTGCCACATTTAACTCTTCCTCAACGATAGGGGAGACTCTTAACTCTTTGGAAGCGCAAACCTATAAAGACTTTTCTTTAGTCGTTTTTGATAATGCTTCCACTGATAATACTTTAGAAATTGTAAACAGTTACAAGGATAAGTTTAAAGATCTTCAAGTTGAAAGATCAGATGAGAATTTGGGAGCTGAGGGTAACTTTACACGCTGCCTGCAGTATACAAACGTTGGATTGATGGCGATTTACCACGCAGATGATATTTATCATCCACAAATCATTGAGCAGCAAGTGCAGGCATTAACTGAAAGTAATTTAGTCGCAGTTTCGACTCGAGCACAGCGAATAGATTGGGAAGGGAAAAGTCTTGGTTTGAGGTTTCTTCCACCAGAGTTAAAAGGCCAAGAGACAGCAGAATTAAATTTTGATGAATTCTTAAACCTTATTTTTAAATATGGAAATTTTGTGGTTTGTCCTAGTGTCATGGGCAGGGCCGAGGTTATGAAGAAAGAAATTAAAATCTGGAATGGCGAGAAGTTTAAGACTTCAGCAGATCTAGATATATGGTTTCGATTATCAAAACTGGGAAACTTTGGAGTGATAACAAGGCCTCTTATTTCTTATCGAGAGGCCCAGGCTAGTACGAGTTTCAGACTAAAGAAAGTTAGAAAGCATAGGCATGATATGTTTCTTGTTCTTGATCAATTCTCCAATGAGTTAAGCTTCGAGCAAAAAGAGTATTACGCTTTTCTTGAAAATAAGGATTTGGCGCTAAGAGTTAAGAATGGGCTACGAGATAGAGTTGCTCTTAAAAACTTCCGTCCCTGGAGGCTTAAATTTTTTAAATTTTGCATAAGTTCTTCCTTTCATAGGAATTTCTATATAAAGATTTTAGTTATATGGAGCCTCTACTCAATGGCCTCTCTCTTTGCCTAAAGCTAAGAATATTGGTATTTTAGCTCTTTAAGAACTATTCAAAATGGACATTTCTATGAAAAAGGCTTTGATTACTGGTGTTACCGGCCAAGATGGTGCGTATCTAACTGAACTACTTCTAAAAAAAGGTTATGAAGTCCATGGAATTAAGAGAAGATCGTCACTTATTAATACAGCTAGAATTGATAAGCTCTATCAAGACCCTCACGAGGAGTCTTTACGCTTAAAGCTTCACTATGGTGATTTAAGTGATTCAACAAATTTAATACGAATTGTTCAAGAGGTTCGCCCTGATGAGATTTATAATTTAGGGGCGATGTCCCATGTAAAAGTATCCTTCGATACGCCTGAATATGTTGCTGACATTGATGGAGTAGGAACTTTAAGGTTACTTGAGGCGATTAGAATCCTTGGCCTTGAAAAAACAACTCGAATTTATCAGGCATCAACTTCTGAACTCTATGGTTTGGTTCAGGAAACCCCACAAAAAGAAACAACTCCTTTTTATCCAAGGTCTCCCTACGCATGTGCTAAAATGTATGCTTATT
>CALHBL010000192.1 GCA_937930825.1 uncultured Bacteriovoracaceae bacterium | reverse complement strand
ATACCAACTTGGGCCTGCTTCTTTGGCCTCATTTGCGCTTCAATTGTGGTTATCTTTAAGTCATTGGAAAATCCTTTTAGCACTAAGAATATTGTGTCTCTTATTATTGGTGCAATATTTGCTTATATCGTTGTGAACTTAATTCCAGTGAGCACTCCAACATCTCCTTGGTTTATCTATTTATGTGGAATAATAGGTATTTCTGCTATGATTCTGCCGGGACTTAGTGGAAGTTTTCTTCTGCTGATTTTAGGAAAGTATGAGTTTATAACGGGAGCTATAAAAAGCCCCTTCGCTGAAGGGAACTTCGTTATTCTTCTCACTTTTGTTGCTGGTTCTCTGACGGGAGTAGCAGGATTTAGTCGAGTCTTAAGTTGGTTCTTAAAACACTACCGCTCTCAAACCATGGCCTTTCTAACTGGAATATTAATTGGTTCGATGAAGAAAGTGTGGCCTTGGAAGGAGACTCTGGAGACTAAGATTATTCGTGGAAAAGTAAAAATTCTAAGAGAGGCCAATATTTTACCAGAATCACTCAATACAGAAGTATTGCTGGCAATTGTTCTTGCCCTGGTCGGCTTTGGTCTCGTTTTATGGATGGAGTCAAAGTCTAAATCTTTAAAACCAGTAGACAATAAAGCTCCATCGCTTTAATATTTTCTATGGCAATCAGGGGCGTTAGCTCAGCTGGATAGAGTAGTTGGCTTCGAACCAATTGGTCGGGGGTTCGAATCCCTCACGCCCCGCCATTGTTCCAAAATCATTCCATCATCGTCGTTGCTCCGGCGTTCGTCGTCGGTCACGCACCTTCGGTGTGCGCTCCCTTCTCCTCACTTGTCGCGCCTAGAGCATGGAACGATTTTGAAACAATGGCTCCTCTCGCATTATTAATTCGTCGCCAATTTGGCAGAATCCCAGTCACCGGTCTGTCATTGAAGACGACGCCCCCATCCTGCGGCAAAAAGCCGCCCAAGCGGCTATTTGAAGCAGAGATGTATGTGACAGAAGACGACTTCCCAGTCGTCTGAGCAGAAGCAATAAAACACCAGACTAAAAATTGAATGACCTCGCAGCGTCATCACGCAGAATAAGCCAAAGCGACTATTTGGAATTTCGTGAAAGTTCGTACGTGGTTACTTTAGGTACTTGTAGAGTTGAGTGCATGTTGTCCCAAAAGTATCCTAGTACCCTTACACTAGGGTACATTCTAATTAATTAACTTTGATAAGGATGATTTTAAGAGCATCGCACCTTCATAGTTAATATGGTCGTCATCTTTGTAAATTAAGTTACCTCTAAGTTTTGGTGAACAGATCCCTTTGGCACAAATATGTGGTACTGGATCATAGAGGACTATATTGGGGTATTTATTACTTAATTTGGAAAAAGACTTTTCTATATGTCTTATTCTCCTTTTAACTTCACTCATTTTTACTCGTGGAGGATTGTCCAATTTATAGCAATCGGAACCTTTAGTCGCGAGTGGACGAAACCATTGCTCATTACAGGCTTCTGGACTGAGTCCACCATTTCCTATCCAGTTAAAATCTGGCAATGGCATTAGAATTATGACTTGAATTAGCGGGTTGATATTATTTACAATGTTTTCAATATCTTCTATGAAATATTCCAGTCCCTTCTGATAATTATTAGTCACTCTCTTTCGGGTGGTGTAATAGTCTCTAACTATTCCATCACGAGAGTTATAACTATACTCAAGTGGTGAAAATACTCCTTTTAAATAATGGGCAATAAGTATTTTCTTGGGGCTTAACTCTTTGACTTTCTCTATAACCTTAGCTTCCTTTCCCATGTGTATGTCGATAATGGGAGTTTTCTTTGAATATTTGTCATATCCTTCTTTTGTCACACCATAAACCTTTAGTCCGGCATTGTTGCATCTGCCTTTGGTTATAGCTGCAATCACCGGTGTGATAGCCCTTGAATGACTGTCTCCAAAAATGAGAACCTCTGGGAATTTTTTATCAACGCATCTTAAGACTACTGAAGAGTTGCTTTCAGGAGGAGTTCCCAGGTAGAGATGACTTCTATTGTTTTTAACTAAAGTAAAAAGGATAGCGATAAAAATTATTCCAGCGAAAAAGTATTTTCTTTGATGTCCCTTAAGTTTTAGGAACCTAATTTTATTTTCAATAGTATTATGGATTAAAATAGCCAAGGAGGTGATGAGTAGTATCTTAACTCCAATGTATTTATTCTCTCCCCTTGCAAAGGTCCACTGGGAGAGCACTAAAATAGGCCAGTGAACTAAGTATAGTGCATAAGAAAGTTTTCCAACTCGAGTGAAAAGTGTGCTACTTAAAGCTCTTTTTAAGAATGAGGTTTGAGGCAGTAGAGTAATTAATAAACAGGTTAATAATGTAATGAGAATATTTAATAGGTAGTGGTGACTCTCTATTTCAATAAAAAAAATGCTGACTAATAAGACAGTCGAAATAGAGCAAATCGTTTCAGGAATAATTTTTCTTTTAATTAGCTTGGGCTTAACTTGACACATGAGACAGCCAAGACCCAATTGCCAAAACCTTGCAGGCATTAAGTAGAAAGCCTTCATGCTTTGGGTATTTAGGTTTAGGTAGAGGTAAAAAGATATTGATAAGAATGAAAGTAACCCAGTAGCGTACAAGAAAATTTTCTTCTTAAATATTCCTTTAGCTCCTATGCACAGAGCGAATAGGATTGCAAAACATAAGTAAAACTGCTCCTCAACACCAAGCGACCATGTGTGGGTAAACGGATTTAGCTCGGAGGACGGAGTAAAGTATGCACTCTTAGTTCTTAATAAGTAATTATTTGACCAACCTATAAAGGCATACTTACCAGTCTTAAAGTATGATTTAAGATCGCGAATTTTAGGGGAGATGAATAATGCAGTTCCAATGCCTGTTGTGACAATAGTGATAAAGAGTGCGGGAAATAGCCGCTTCATTCTTCGGAATAAGTAATTTTTAAAAAAGTAAAAACGGGGCCCATTATTCTTTGTTAATAGTGACGTTAAGACGACGTATCCTGATAAAACAAAGAAAACATCAACACCAAGGTAACCACCTTTGAGCCACTTGTCATTCAGGTGATAAATAATAACAGCGATAACCGAAATTGCACGAAGACCATCGATATCATTTCTATACTCAGCAAACTTTGTAGTGGCACTAATCTTCATCATTACAATATTTCCGTTTATTTAATCTAAAAAAAATACCTATTTTTACTGTTGGTACCGAGGTCAAAATATGAGGGGTTGAAGTTAATCTCTAAAAGCTTTCAAAAATACAATAGAGATTAGAATCTTTTAGACCGTTAGAGGAGATAGTACATTTTTTTGTTTGGATTTAAAAGGGGACCGACTCCTTCTTTCTTTTTCGGTCAAGGGATACTGTAAGTTACGAGATGTAAATATCTAGAGACTATTTAATTAATAATAGATTTTTTTTAGTCGGTATGATTTCTTTTGAAAATGGGGACGTTTTAAGGACTTATACCGCAACTGGGAAGAAACTCAAGCAGCACGGCTAAGCGTGTAGCTTCAACCTTAGTACCGTTCGGGTATACAAGTCTTTAGGTGAGTTTTCAATACTTGAAAATTCAAGCAGGAGGACTATATAACTAGTGATTTTCTTTATTTATATAAAAGCCTCTTTTAATAGCCTCCGATATACTATTAATATAAAATCAAAAAGAAGTAACCCTAATACCAAGAAGGCTTATGGATAAGTATATCGATAAAAATAAAGAGAATGAAAAAGAAAAGAAAATAGCGATAATAGATGACGATGAAGGAGTCCTCTTTCTAACTAAGAAGATCCTTACTAAGAGTGGATTCTCTGTAGAAACTTATGCATCTTATTATGAGTTTGAAGAGAAGTTCTCAAGTTCGGTCCTATCCCAATGCTTTGACTTGCTGATTTCTGATGTGAGAATGCCAGAGATAAGTGGTTTCGATGTAGTCGAAAAAACCATGGCCAAAGACCATTCAGCAAAAATTTTATTGATGACTACTATTATTGAAAGTGATGATGCTTCAAGAGCTATGGAGCTGGGAGCAATTGATTATATTGAAAAACCACTTAGCAACCCTTCTCTCTTTAGTGGAGTAGTCAAAAAGCTGCTCCTAATTTAAGGACAGAAGTGCTGGCGTTACTTTTGTAGACTCTTTTTTAGAGTAGAATGGACAAAAAACTAATTTGTCTTAAATATTTCGAAGTCTCTTGATGCCCATGAATAAAGAGATATTAAAAAATTCTTGAATGAAGCCTCTTGTTTTCTTGATGCCCCTGTATACAAAACATTTAAGTCCTATTAAAAATATTCTTATTTATTATAGATAATCTGGGTGTTCTAATATTTTCTTACTTTTTATTGAGTTAGAAAAGAGCATCGCTTATGGTTTCTTGATTTTATCAACGGAGGATAAAATGAAACAGATAACTTTAGTTAAATTATTAGCCTTTCTCATTATTACACAAAATTTATTAGCACGAGTTGATGTAAAGAAAATTAACGCTACCGACGTAATCAACTATGCAGATACTGCTACGGGGATTAAGTATAAATTAAGAACCACCAATTATAAGAATAGGTGGCAGTTTAATGGAACAAAGAGTGAGATTAAAGAGATTGTTGAGAATACTGTTAAGAATGGTAGGATAGAAGAGGACTCTAAAAGGGGAGATACAGACTGTTCAGGTTTGGCGACCCATGCTCTAAGAATTTTTGGTTACTTCAAACCTAATGAGAGAAGAAAGAGAGTTTCTGGAGAAGAGTTTAGTACTTTAACAACTTGGTATCTCCATGAGTATGCAGAAGAAAAAAAGAAAGGGCTCTTCATTGCAGCGACTGGATCAAAAATGAGAGATTCCGCTCGCCACGGAGATATTATAAATAGAGTTAAGAATAGGGGCAGAAATACTTGGGGGCATGTCTTTCTCTATAATGGACTGACTTCAAGTGGAAAAGTATCCTCTGTTGAAGCTCGCGGATCAAAGTATGGAGTTGGCCGGTTTGCTAGAAGTTGGAATGATATTCTAAAGAGCGGTAGCAATAAACCCTTTAAATTAATTAGAAGCAAGATGGTTTATAATAATGTTTCAAGTAGAAAGAAGATCATTCCTGCCTCTAGTGTTAAAGCAGTTGCTACAACTTATAAGAAACCAGAAGAGGCAAGAGTATCAAGGCCAGTAAGGGCCATTGCGGCCATCTATCATAAAGTTAAGGAAGGTCAAAATGCTTTTAGAATAGGCTTAATCTATAATATTAACCTTAAGAATATGGAGAAGCTTAACCCCGGGGTAGATTTAAGAAAAATACGCCTAGGTCAAAAGCTAAGAGTTGGTTAATTTATAAAGGCCCAACTATGGGCCTTTACTATTTCGATCTATCGTGGAATATAGATGACCATTCCTTCTCTAATTTGAGAGGCATGTAATCTTACACCGGTCATCAGGAAATGAAAGTTGATTAAAGCATCAACACTTACTCCATTTTGATGACCAATTCTCCACAGAGTCTGATCTCTTAAAACTCTGTGAGTAAAGAAAGCTTGATTAGAGCTTGGAGCAGGGGCCGTTCTCACTACTGGCCTCGACACTGGTGCAGCTCTACGAAGAGTGTTATTGGGAGCACCAATATTAAGCATTTGTTTTTCTCTAAGTCGATTCCACTGAACTCCAGGGTTTAATCTCATAAGACTCGC
>CALHBL010000191.1 GCA_937930825.1 uncultured Bacteriovoracaceae bacterium | reverse complement strand
CCTTCGTAGAGAGTAGAGAAGCGAGCTAAGCGGTAGACTCGCAGCGGATCGTCTCTAAAGTGCTCACTTGTATGCCTTAGTGTCTTATTCTTTAGGTCGTTTTGCCCATTAAAGGGATCAATAATCTCACCATTAGAATCCATCGCCATACTATTGATGGTTAAATCCCGGGCCTTTAAATCTTGGGTTAGAGAATTCTTATCTTCGCCCCTTAGGAGGACATATTCATTCTTACTAGTAGGGTGAAGAAAGACTTCAAAGCTTTTTCCAACTTTAGAAAACCCCGCCGCTAGAAGTTGAGCTTCATCAGGGCCGACGACAACATAGTCTAAGTCAGACGTAGCTCTCTTGAGTAAGAGGTCTCTAATGGCACCGCCAACGAGGTAAGACTTCTCTTCTATTTTCTCTAATTGTGTCTTTTGCTTTATAGTCATCTTAGGGGGCAGTTATGGTGGATAGTACTTTAGAGATTAGGTTCTCAATCTACCAAAGATAAATGACCTGATCAATTTAAAATGGGAGTAGTTACTCTTCATTAAGTTGGAAAACTTGAAAGAACAGTAAGAAAACTTGAATTAATCTTAAACTATTTCATTCTCTTATAAAGACCTTCCACTCTTTAACAAGCTTAAACAAGGCATCTTGTCCTATAATAGAAATGCCACTCCAAAAGAGAACACTGATAGGGACGTACCCTCTTGAGCTCTTTGAGTCTTAAATGAATTCCTAGCGTACTTAGCAAAGGGCCTAAAAGTATCAGTAACTGCAAACTGGACCCCTAGCCCTGCCGACAACTGAGTATAATTTGAAACTTGTGACTCGTAAGATCTTTTAAGTGTTCCTTTACTAATACTAGCTTCAAGAAAAGGGAATACTCTATTAGAGATACCTAATGAAACTTTTTGGCCAAGGCCCATTTCTGTAAATGTGACTGTGTCGTTAGGGTTATTTTCGTTTGTTTCTTTAGAGCGGTTTATTATAACACTCGTTGTTGTACTGACTTCATTTGTTAAGTTAAATATTTTCCCTGCAGAGAATTCTAGGCCCGCTATTGATTGATTATCTCCTTCAAATTTACGATTAGTAATTGATAAACCAATCTCTAGAGCTTTTCCAGTTGGAAGTTCATTATCTAAGTCTATATTGGAATTGCTAGTATTTTGAACTTGTGAAAAAGAGTTTACCGAAGTTAAAGTTAAAATCATGAGAGTAATAACCTGCTTCATTATGGCACCCTTGAGTTCGCTGTTAGGTTAGTTTGAAGTTACATTTACTACCGAATTAGATTTTTGAAATAAATTTTGAACATTTTACAGTTTCATTATTTTCAAAGCTCTGCGAGTTAATTAAGGGGAGTTCTTAGCGGTTGTTAAGAACTTCTTCATTCTTGTTTTTTAACAAAGCCAAGGCTTCTGGCCGGAGAATCACGCAGGGTATTCTTTCGCTTATTATATTCTTCTGTTGTTTTGACTGAGCTATGGCCTACATCTTTTGAGACTCGCAGCAGGTCTGCGCCCCCGTCTAGACTTGATCCTATATAGGTCGCTCGGGCCGAGTGAGGGGAGACCTTCTTACTGATATCGGCCATTTTACAATACTTTTTAAAGATGTAGTCTACGGAGCTTGCTGCCAAGGGTCGGTCTAGTTGCCCAGGACTCTTGGGGTTCTTAGAAGGTTGAAAGAGCCAGTCATTAGGGTGGATTTCTCTTTTCTGAGTTTCCATTTCATTGATGTAGTCTTGGATGGCCTCACAGCATTCGCTTATGAGGTACTTTGTTAGCTGTTTGCCGCCTTTGGCCCGAACTTTTAGGGTCATGTCACCATCAATGGATTGAAAGTCTGAGAGCTTGATATTGATGAGCTCTGACTTTCTAATCCCAGTGGTGAAGAAGGTTACGAGAACGGCCTTATGTAGGCGAGTGGCCTTGGTATTAATTGTGTGAAAGAGGCGGATCACTTCCTCATCAGTTAAGTCATTTGTCTCATTCATAACGACTTGTTTGGGGCGCCTAATTCCTAAGGCCGGATTAGTTTCTAAAAATCCTTTTTCCATGAGAAATTGAAAGTAACTTGAAATAGAACTTAAGCGTCTATTGATAGTCTTGGGCGCCAATTCTGAATTCACTAAGAATTCTTTGTAAGCGACAATATGTAGCCGCTTGCAATCGATGAGTTGATTAAACTTAAGCACTTCCTTAAAGAAGCTGAGGAAGGCCACGATATCGCGCTTATAAGATTTCCTAGTATGGATACTTTCAAAGTTATTAAGGAACTCAAACTCTAGAGCTCTTGAGTCATTAGATTTTGTGTGTGAGAGCTGACTGATCGAGATGATATCATTCATAATTAATTCCATTTCTCCTTAAATAGATATCACTATTGTAGGTGGATAAATTGTATTTTACGAGGAATGACTGCTGCTTTTTTCTTAGAGTTTATCCTCCAAATAGAATGATTTTTATGGGCAAAATAGAGAATAAGTTAAGCACTATAACTACGTATATTCCATGGGGTTTTTGCTCTTAATTTAAACGAAGAAAGCAGATAATATGCGAGTAAATTTGATATCTAAAATTCATAAAATTAGAAATTTTTAAATCAGATAAGTAAATTAATGGCCCAGAGCGCAAGGCGCATAGCAACAAAGGAATGACTAGGATTATTCTCTTAGGTGCACAGCATTATCAACCCCAGTATCAATACATTTTATTGTTAAAATCTATAAGGTATAATGGAAGTTATGCCTTATAGAGGCTGTTTTTTGATAATGGCGCTTGGCGCATAGAGGTTTATAGCAGTATGACCGTTTGCGTCTACAGTTTAAATGGCAAGAGCTTAAGATTATTGAATGTTGTCAGTAATTTGGGCCTCGAGAATCCATTCTAAGCTCATTTTGGCCCTTACTGCTTGTCTTAGCTTCTAATACTCTGAAATCGACCTCCTCGTCTTTTATTGAGCTTTTCTTCTTTTTTAATACTGAAGACAACGCCTAGGAATATACGTAGTTATGGGTATTAATGATCAAACTCTCACAGCTAGATTATTAATACATGTGGCGTTAGTTTTTTTCATATTAAGGTTAGAAAAATTGAACTTATCTCTAGAACAAGAAAAGGAATATTATGAAATCATTATTAATGGCGCTAACACTCGCTACATCAATATCATCTTTTGCATCCTTTGACCTCGATATGATGGCGGCCAAAAATATTCTCTTAGGTGATCAAAAAACAAATTACTTAGAAGGACTAGTCAGTGTAAGCGATTCAAATTCTGAAAATTGTGTTGCTCAAATATACTCAAACTATGAAGGTGAAATTTCACTGCTCATAACAAATAGTCGTCTGTCTCAGAATATGAGTATTGATAGTGAGGATATAAACGCTGAATTAATCTTTGATGATAAACTTATGATTCTTTCTAACTCTAGGTTTGTAGCAAAGATTCATTTGGTTGATAAAACTGTTACTAAAGTTGAAATGAAGCCCATTGAAGGTTTCTTTTCTTTTATGAAGCCAAAGTATCACTGTGAATTCTAAATAATTACAGACAGCTTCCATAGAAATACTTTAGAATAAAAGCTTATCCGAAATACACTCACCTCTCATAAGCGTAGATTTAGCGTCTGTAAATGATACTTTGGAGTTTTGTTTTAATAATTTGTTCTTAAGTGGACGTTGATTAACACTTACTTACAAATTATACTTTTAATATAAAATTCAGGCCCTATACTATCGACGTAGTCGCCATTTTTTAAAAGCTTAGTCACCCCAATCATTCTAGAGATTTCATCATTGGAAACAAAGCTTATTAAAGTCTTATTTAATAGAGCACAAAAGCCCATGGCAGTTTCTTCTGTTTGCGTTATGAAATCGGCATCTTCTGGTGAAGTACCCGCCCTATAAACAGAGGGTCTTATGAAGGTCATTGTTCCTGATTTATTAAGAATAACCTCGTCACTGTAAATCCCTAATGATGTTGCTGTAACTTTATAAGTTATAGATTTAACCTCATGCTCAATTTTTACAACCTTCTGCTCTGTAGCAAGAGTTGATAAAGAGAGTAATAAAAACATTATGCAAGTTAACTTCATATTATATCCCTGGTTAAGTATTTGATTAGTGTGCTAATAGAAAACATCTGATTTATTTGGATTTACTGAGAATATAATCTCGAATTTCAGTTATCTCTATATTTCCGGCCTGTCTGGCCAAAACCTTACCGGGGGTTCTCTTACCGTCTACTGTCTCACCACCGGGAGAGTATATGAAGTATGTAGGATACCCGACGATATCTTTATATTTAGATTGGCCGTAGCTTCTCTTTAATATATTATTGATGCCTGCCATGTCAGATACATAATTAGGAAAATCAGCTTTCAAATCAAGGAGTGTATCGTAACTTTTCTTAACTCTACCTCCGGCAGTTTTTGCGTTCGAATTAATACCATCAGCCGAGATGCCAATGATTTCTGTATTCTTGATATCTGCATCACTTGTAGCTTTCATGCTACTTTTACATAGTAGACAATCAGAGCTCCAGACTTTAACCACAAGCCACTTATCATTGACCAAGTGCTCACTTAATACCTTGGATACGTTTTCAGAGATATTAACCTCTGTTGCAAACACAGTACTTGAAAGAAGTATGACGGTTAAGGAAAGAAGTCTTGTGATCTTTGAGTATTGCATTTAATTCTCCAGTTAAGCTTTAAGGTATGTAACTCTTTATTATAGTCAGCATGGAAGCAAGCCCTTGATTAGCTTTCTTCAATGCTCTCTTATTTATTGTTCTAATCTTTCGATGAGTTCCTGGTGAAGCTATTTTGACAACCTCTTCAGTTGAAGAGATAACCACAATTGCCGCCTTATTAATAAGATTATCGTCTTCATCAGAAATCAAAATGCCCTCACTCTCTAAATTTCTTACGGCTTTTTCTAAATATCTAAAGAGGGATCTAATTCTAGTTTTTTGACGGCTTAACTCACCACCATATTGAACTTCTCCCATCTGACTTGTCTTAACTTCGGCCAAGAACTCAGCTGATGACTGAGCAGCAAAAGAAGGTGCAAGAATAAGGAAGAATATTAGAGTCGTTAACCGTTTCACTATGCCTCCCTTTATATGTTGTAAGAGAGTCAATTTTAGCATCCCATAATGAAATATATTCGAATCTAGTAAGTCTTTACATGGTATGACTCTTTAATTGACACCTAGGGAATCTGCGTATCTTAAAAATTTCCAAGACATATAGCTTTACAAGAATTAGCCTGAAGATATCTTGGAACCAAACTAATTGAGATATTAAATGCTTAAGTACCTAATCTACTTTGCTGTCCGGCTAATCAACTCGACCTACCGCTACCGCTTCATTGGAAGTGAAAATCTAGAATCTGCTCAAAAGCTTGGAGCATCAGGCAGCTATATTCTCGCCATTTGGCATCAGAATCTCCTGCAAGGTATTCTGTGCCAAGCAAAGACCAAGAAGAAGCACGTTGTAATTGTTTCTAAATCTAAGGACGCAGAACCAGTGGCCTTTACTTGCTCTCGCTTGGGGCATGCAGTGGCCAGAGGCTCTTCAAGAAATAAGGCGGGGGTCGACAAAGGCGGTAGGGCCGCTATGAGCGAGATGGAGATTATCCTCAAGCAGGGCATCCCAGGCGCGCTCACTGTCGATGGCCCCAAGGGCCCTGCGCGCATCGTAAAACCAGGAATTTGTGCCTTGGCGTTTAAAGCAAAAATTCCTATTGTCCCCTATATGCCCATTGCCAGGAGCGCATGGGTTTTCAATAGCTGGGATAGATTCAGACTACCAAAGCCTTTTAGCATTATAGATGTCTACTATGGAGCTCCAATTGAGGTGCAAAGCATGGAAGATATAGACCGCGTTCGCGCAGAAATTAAATTAGTTCTTGATCGAGAAGGAAAGTAGAAATTATCAAAGGAAAACTTATCAAAGGAAACACATTATGATTAAAGACATCACTCCCCTTGTTGCTCGTCTAAGCTTTGGACTCACTATGCTCTTGGCCCATGGACTGCCAAAACTCATGGCCTTTAGCTCCAAGAAGGATGTCTTCCCTGATCCTATTGGTCTTGGTAGCAGCCTCTCCTTAGGCCTTGTCATTTTTGCCGAATTCCTTTGCGCATTGGCAGTAACTTTAGGACTATTCACAAGACTTGCCACCATTCCCTTGGCCACTACGATGTTCGTCGCCTTTGCTGTCATTCATGGAAAGCACCCTTGGAATAAGATGGAATTGAGCTTTATTTACTTCCTAGGTTTTATTCTCTGCGCGCTTCTAGGTTCTGGTCGCTTCTCACTGGATTACATCCTAAGAAAGAAAGTTTAACTTTAAAAACATCTACTTTTTAAAACTATCTATCAAAGAAATATCTTCTACTAGAGTGATTGCTTCTACTTTTATATCACCCTTAATCATTCCACTCGTTTCTTTGATAGAGAAGTAGAGGTCTCGAGCATTGGGAAGGCACTTTACGCATACTTCACAGATTTGGCCT
>CALHBL010000190.1 GCA_937930825.1 uncultured Bacteriovoracaceae bacterium | reverse complement strand
CTTTAATGCCGAAAAACAGGCCTTTCGTAGCGGCTGGCAATTGAGGCTTGGGCTCCATGCAAATCAACAAAGAGATAATGAATTCGTTGATAGGATTGAGGTTGATGGAAAGAAAGTCATAGGTCCTGGTGAAACTGTTGTAGGGGCCCTGCTCGGTGTTGGCCACGGCTGGTATGGGGATCACTTAGGTTTTAGTATTGGGGCCGAGTACCTCTCCCTTGGTGCCTTGAAAACCTTTATTCCCATGGTCTTAAGTCTAAGCGTGACATTCTAGTTGCACAAGGTGTAGCACTTAGTAATGAAGACGAATAAAAGCATTACTTGGAGCGCTTCTAAGGGCCAGCTCAATTGTCCCTTTAGCAACTTAGCTTGGGAAGAAAACCTCTTGAGAGGAAACTTTTCTGGCGATGCTCATTTCTTCTTCTATAGAAATACGCCCAGTATTATTCTTGGGCGCTTTCAAGTCCCTTGGCGGGAAATCAATTTCTTAAAATATCACGAGTTGAAGAGGCAAGGCCTTCAAAGAGAAATTCAGATTGTTCGCCGCCGCTCCGGTGGTGGCACTGTCTATCATGACTTGGGTAATTGGAACTTCTGCTTTGTCACAAAGCAGCGAGAACTTCTAAGAGCTGAGAATTTACTATTGATTCAAAAGACCATGAAGAACTTTGGAGTGAGTCTTGAGGTGAATGAGCGCTTTGATTTGATATTCAATACTGGCGAGCAAAAGTATAAAGTGTCAGGCTGTGCGTTTAAACAGAATAAAGAAGTATCCCTTCATCATGGAACCCTCTTAGTGGATGCCGGCCTCGATCATCTCAAGGGCGTTCTCGGAGCACCAGCGCAGTGGACAGTTGAGGGCAGAGGAATAAGATCAACTCCTTCCCCCGTATGCAACCTCAAGGGGTATGCAAGTGAGCTCGAGTTTGATGAATTCTTTGCGCAGATGTGCTCACAGCTAGATTGCTCTAGCGCTGACGTTTCTGAAGAAATGATAGACCCACAAGAGGTAAGCAGACTGAAGAGTTGGTCTTGGCTTTGGGGTGAAACCCCTGAGTTCAGTGTTCAGACAAATGAGTTCTTCTTAAGTGCAAAGAAAGGGCTCATAACTGATCTCAAGTCACGGCACAAGAGTACACCACCAGACTTTGCCCATGGCCTGAGGTTAATGGACGCTGAGAGTTGGCCTGTGGTGCAGGATTTCAGCACTGCTATAGGTGGCCCTTTGAGTCATTTTTTCCTCTAATTCTTCTGCCTTTTTTAAAATATCTACCTTCTCATTTGAGCCGCGGCCTCTTATACTGAAAAGATGCCTGACTCTCACTCCCCAAGAACCCCTTCAAATCCTCTCAAGCACGCTAAAAAGCGTTGGCTGAATTACCTTTTAGAATTTAAAAGTATCTACTTAGTTGGAGTTCTCTTTGTTCTTTTAACGGCCTCTTTACAAGTCTTGGCCACAAGGTCAGTAGGCTGGGTGATAGACTTCTTTGCCGCCAAGCCAATCCCTAACTTTCTCGATTTCTCTGATCGATCTAAGAGTTTCTACGCTCTTTGCTTCTTACTCTTTGGAACTCGAGGACTGCTCTTCTTTGCTAGAGTCGGGTGGCGGCTTACCATTGCTAGGCAAACTCATAAGGCCTCAAGTGGTTTAAAAGAAGAACTCTGGGATAATGTCCGCTTCTTTAGTCAAAAAGACTTAATGAAGAAGTTCACTAAAGGCGTTCTGATGAATGCCAATACTTCAGATATTGCTTCTGGCCGCTTCATCTATGGTTTTACTTTGGTGGCCATGGTTGATGTGCTCTTTCTTGGCATACTAACCTTAGCTACTATGCTGACGATTCACACCGAGTTAACTCTGTGGTCTTTGACGGCCTTAATTATAGTTCCTTTCTTTATAAAGAAACTCTCTACTATAGAAATGATTCGCTACCGAGAGGCCCAAGAAGACTTAGGGCGCTTTAATGATCTTACTTCCCAAGTGGTTGCAACCATCCGGTTGCAGCGCTTGACTCAGACCGGTCGTTTCTGGTTATCAAAATTAATGGAGACCGCAGACGGTTACCGCCAAAAGAGGCTCAGCGCTGTCTTCACATCGCTGCGCTATATTCCGGCCATGGGCTCAGCTTCCATTTTTAGCTATATTGTTCTCTTCTTCTTAGGCATCCCCTTTGTTTTAAAGGGAAGTATGACGGTGGGGGACTTTGTGGCCATGCAGGGGCTTATTTTTCTCCTCCAAGAACCTCTCTTTGAATTGGGCTTTATTATTTCGGAGTGGAGAAAATCATTTACTTCCCTTGAGCGCTTGAGTGAAGTTTTTCTCAATGAAAAAGACCAAGAGCTCTATGGTGATAGAGATACTCTTTCATTAAAAGAAGCTAGTCTGGCCAGTGGGCCAGAAGTCTTTAGCATTAAGAATGTCAGTTATATTTACGATGATGGTAAAGATAAGGTTTTAAAGGATCTCAATTTCAAGCTGGTCGCCAGGGAGCGCCTTGGCATCGTCGGCCCTATTGGCAGTGGCAAATCAACTCTGGTTCGCATTCTGTGCGGCATGGATCGTCACTACAAGGGAGAAGTTCTTCTCTATGGTAAAAACTTTTCGGCCTTTTCTCATGAAGAGTTAAGAGAGCATATTAGTGTTGTTGGTCAAAAGCCTTTTCTCTTTGCAGATACGATTCGCGAGAATGTCCGCTTAGAAAGGGATTTGAGTGATGAGGAAGTTTGGTACTACTTAGGGCTTGCAGGACTTGAAGAAGATATTCGCAATTTCCCCGAGCAGCTCGGGACTCCCTTAGGAGAGTGGGGGATTAACCTATCTGGTGGGCAGAAACAGCGCTTAACACTGGCCCGTGCCCTTTCTAGGCGCTCCCAAGTCTACTTCCTAGATGACTGCTTAAGTGCCGTTGATACCATTACCGAAGAGAAGATTTTAAATAATTTAGACAATGAATTTAAAGATCAAACTTTGATTTGGGTTGCGCATAGAAAATCGACACTTAAATACTGTGATCAAATTTTGGAGCTCCAATGAAGATCAAAGACTCAAAACCTGTGATTGAAAAGACCAAGAAGGTTGAAGAAGTAAAAGAATCTCCAGAAAAGCTCAGCTTCCTCGCTGAAGACGAGCAAGATGAGAATGCATTGAAGAATTTCTCAATGAGTGACTTTGCAGCTTTTAAGAAACTTTCAAGCTACGCAGGCCCTCATAAGTGGGGTCTTATTATAGGCTTTATCCTGCTCTTAGGTAGCTCCCTCTGCGCCCTCATTTCTGCTCGTAGTCTTGGTGCTCTTGTAGAGGAAGGGCTCTTAGTTAAGGACTCAGAGGCCTCCTTTAGATTTGCTTATATTGTGATTGGTTTAGAACTAGGAAGTTTACTCTTTATGTGGATAGGCCGCCGGCTTATTTCTCTTTTAAGCAGTAAGACCATTCTCTCCATTCGTGAAGCACTCTTTAATCACTTGCAACTGCTGCCTATTTCCTTCTATGACCGTCAGCCCCAGGGAAGAGTCGTGACCAGAGTTACTCACGACGTAGAAGGCATCGAAGATTTCTTCACTTCAAGTATGGGCCGCTTATTGAATGCTTCTTTCATGGCGATCTTAGCAGGAACTGCAATGATCATAACCGATTGGCGTTTAGGTTTGATTCTCATGGCAAGTGTTGTGCCCGCTTGCTTATTTATCTTTGCGACCAGACAGAAAGTGAGAACGGCCAATCGCGGCCTCTCTAAAGCGCGCTCAGTGCTAAATGCCAAACTCTCTGAATTCCTAAGTGGTATGGATGTCATTAGAACTTATGCCCTAGAGAGTTGGTCTAAGGATCAATATGATGAGCAAGTTAGTATTTATAGGGAGAGTCATTTAAGGGCCAATAGCCTCTATGCTTGGACCAGACCCTTTGTCTCTTTTCTCTGCGCCATGCCTTTAGTTCTCTTAGTGTGGTTTGGTGGAAGGGATGTCATGAGTGGAGCGATGAGTGTCGGCCTTTTTGTAACCTTCATTCGCTACTGTGAGCGGTTTTCAAATCCTATTATGGTCTTAGCACGAGAAGTTCACGTGATTCAGCAGGCCTTTACCAGCGCTGAGAGAGTGGCCTCATTTCTCAATCACTCTGAGGAAGGTGAGTTCTTAGGTGCAGATGGGGATCTGACCCCTAAAAATATGGAAGGGAGTATTTCCTTTGAAAAAGTTTGGATGAGCTACAACCCTGAGGAGTGGATTTTAAAGGGCCTTGATTTTAATATTAGAAAAGGTGAAAAGATTGGACTCGTGGGCAGTACGGGCTGCGGAAAGACCACAACGGTCAGTCTTCTTTCTAGACTTTATGAGTATCAAAGAGGGGATATTAAGATTGATGGCCACTCAATTCGCTCCTATCAGCGAGACTTTCTCCGCTCTCAACTCGGCTTTGTCAGTCAAGATGCGGTGATTTTTAGAGGCTCTTTTCGCCAAAACTTGAGCACGGATCAAAGCGTCTCAGATGATAAGATTCTCAAATCCTGCGAAGTCACAGGCCTTAGCCGAGTTATGAATATGGGGGGATGGACTCTAGAGTCTGAAATCTTTGAGGGAGGGGAGAACCTCTCCGTTGGTGAGAGGCAACTAGTCTCTCTAACTCGCGTCTTGATAGATAATCCGACCATTCTAATTTTAGATGAGGCCACGGCCAATATTGACCCTTGGTTTGAAAAAATCATTCATCAGGCCGTAGACCGAGTGATGGAGGGGAGGACTTGTCTGATGATAGCACACCGTCTTGAAACCCTTGATCACTGTGATCGGATTCTGGTCTTTGATAAAGGGGAAATGGTTGAGTCAGGAAGTAAAGAAGAGCTTCTGGCCCATGGGGATGGGTATTTTCACAAGCTCCATTCAGCTCAATTTAAAGATGAGAAGACGGCCCCACCTCTTCAATAAAGGCAATTTAAATAGTGAAATTTCTTTATTTAGTGTTAAATTATTTAGGAATAGTTGCCGAAGAGTAAGTAATGTCTAACTTTAAAGAGAAAGCTATATTATTAGAAGAACTTGCTGAGCAAGGTGTGGATAAAGAACTGCTTAACCAAGTTAGTATTATTTGCGATGAAAAGTCATTCTTCGAAAATAAAAGTGAAATCTTAGTTGAAGAATTGGAAAAATTTAAAGCTATGGCCGACTTCAGTCCCTGTACTATTAGCCTAGTTAAGAGTGACAACACTTACTTATCTGTAAATAAAACACTAAGCGATCTCTACGGAGTTCATTCTTCAGAGTTTACAGGTAAGCGAGTAGGTTTTAATAGTAATTATGGTCACTTCTATGATTTCTCAAAAGAGCTCTTTTCAGTTACTGAAGAGAGTATCTCAAGAGAAGTCTCTGCAACGATTAATTCAAGTGAGAGAACTTTCTACTTAGTGGGCACTAAGTTAAAAGAAGGAAGCGAGGCGATTATCATGGGCCTCGATGTGACAGAGCTATCAAGCCTAAAGGGCAGTATGGCCTTGATGGAGAGACTTTCATCCCTTGGAGAAATGGTAGCTGGAATTGTTCATGAAGTGAATAACCCTCTAACCGTCATTCAAAATAAGGGAAGGTTGATCTTTCGTTATTTGGAAAGAGGGGAAACTAAGAAAGTTGAAGATGCCGCTCAAAGTATTTCTGATAACTGCTCACGAATGGTGAAAATAATAGATGGTGTAAAGGGCTTTGCTAGGGAAGCTGAAGCTGACCCCTTTACTAACGTGAAAATTCACGAAGTTCTCCTTGAGGCCCAAGGTCTTCTGCATGCCAAACTTAGGGAAAATGATGTTCGTATTGTTCTTCCGGTGGGGGCTGGCCCCGTTATCTATGGTAACCGTACTCAACTCTTTCAGGTTTTCATCAACCTCATAACCAATGCGATTGATGCTATTAGCGATTGTAAAGAGAAGTGGATTCGAATCGAAACACGAATTCGGAAAGATGGAAAAGTAGAGATTAATTTTAGGGATTCTGGAGGAGGAATTTCTGAAGAATTAAAGAATAAAATTTTTCAATCCTTCTATACCACCAAGCAAAATGGCAAAGGAACAGGCCTTGGCTTAAGTCTTTCGTTGAAAATTGTTGAAAAGCATGGTGGAATGATTGAAGTGGAAGATGAAGCAAATACTTGTTTCAAAGTAACACTTGCTGCCTAAGCTACTGTTCCAACCACTACATTCTCGTTCTCTGAGAAACCTCAGTAAAGACCTCATCAAAAATACCCAGAAGCTTTTCTTGATTGATACTATCGCCAAACGCCCTATAGTCCTTATTAGAGAGAATCCTTTCTATGACAATAGTACTCTTCGTTGTTTCAACTCCGGCCGCTCCGTAGGTTAATTTCTTTGTTTTAAAGTGAAAATCCATTGAGAAGGAGCTATCACTTTCTTTGTCACTATCGCTATCATTGTCGATGCGAGTAAAGAGAATATTAAGTCCTTCAATGGCGCCATATTCTTTACTAGCAGGAACGGAGAATTTGGCATCAAGAGACTTCTTCTTATTCTTGATGGATTTCATTTTAAAGCGTTTAAAGTTTTCTATGAGTTCTATGATCTCTTCGATGGTTTGCCACGGCTTTATGGTGAGATCCAGCCTCTTAAGCTCAAGAGGCTCCTCAAGATTGCCACAGACAATACTATAGGTACAAGT
>CALHBL010000189.1 GCA_937930825.1 uncultured Bacteriovoracaceae bacterium | reverse complement strand
GAATAAGTATGCCATGCGTTGTGTTGTGTTGTGTTGTGTTGTGTTGTGTTGTGTTGTTGTTTCTTTAAGCCAAACGATTTGAGACTCCTTTTCGGTGATTGACGGTCTTCAGCATAGTGTATTCTCATTTTCTTTGAGTTCTTAAGTGTCTTGAGTCTTCTAGTATAAAGATGGTATTTTAATGAGGATTTACTTAATAAATTAGGATCAATGACAATGTTTAGCTTACTGACTTTATTAGATGACATAGCGATGACCCTAGATGATGTTGCCGTTATGAGTAAGATCGCTATTAAGAAAACAAGCGCTCTGATGTCAGACGATCTTGCAGTCAACGCTGGCGTTGTTAAAGGAATTAGCCCTGCTCGTGAACTTCCCATGGTTAAGTCGATCTTTTGGGGTTCATTGATTAATAAGGTTTACTGCATAACGGGCTCTTTGGTTCTCGGTTTCCTCTATCCGCCCTTGATTACTTGGATTCTCTTTATCGGGGGGCTCTATCTTTCATATGAAGGTGTTCATAAGGTTATAGATAAAATACTTCATAGAAATTCTGAGACAAAGCAGGCAGTTGAAAAGATCTCAGAAGAAGAGAAGGTCAAAGGGGCCGTTAGAACCGACCTCATTCTATCTATAGAGATCATAGCGATAGCCCAAAGCACTCTCTCGGGGCCTCTATTAACTCAAACGATCACTCTCATCACGGTTGGTTTAGCAGCTTCCATTTTGATTTACGGTTTAGTGGCGGTGATTGTTAAAGTCGATGATTTTGGCCTCTACTTAGTAGAAAAAGGTTTTACAAGTATAGGCATGGTCTTCGTTAAATCGATGCCCTATATAATGAAGTTACTGGGAATCGTTGGCACTTTGGCCATGCTGCTTGTGGGCGGCGGTATTATAGTACATACTTTCCATCTTCCTCTTTATCTTAATGAGCATATACAGAATTTAATTATCGGGGCACTCGCTGGGCTCTTAATAGTTCTAGTATTGAAACTATTTAAAAAGCTACGCTCTTAACTCTAGGTTAAAGCAAAGTTTTCCTCAATCACAAATGAATAACAGCAAAGGATTAGAACTTGAAATTTTTCTCTATCTTCCTCTTTTTAATTTTATTACCTCATGCAATCCTTAGCGCGCAAGACTTTGAGTCATGGAAGAAGGGGTATATAGCAAGAGCATCGAAAAGAGGAATTCCGAGCTCTTTTATAAAGAAGCACTTTGAAAATTTAAAATTTGATAAGAAAATTCTAAAGAAAGATAAGAATCAAATAACCTCTAATAAAGTAATAATTTACGATAAGTGGATAAAGAAGTGGCTAAGAAAAGATCCTTCAAGAATTGAGATGGGCAAAGAGATGCTAATTAAACATAGGGTCATATTAGAGCAAGTTGAAAAAAAATACCATGTCGATAAGGAAATTATAGTATCTCTATGGGGAGTTGAAACCCTCTTTGGTGCAATCACTGGGGATAATGATTTGATTTCTTCTCTTTCAGCTTTGGCCTATAAGAGTCGTAGGAAGAAGTTCTTTGAAATCCAATTAAATGCCGCTTTTCGGCTTCTTTTGAAAGGTCATGTGAATCGAGAGAACTTAAAGGGAAGCTGGGCCGGCGCCACGGGGCAAATGCAGTTTATGCCCTCAAACTTCAATGGATTTGCCAGAGATTTTGATGGTGATGGCAAGAAGGATATCTGGACTAATCATGGGGATATCTTTGCTTCCATTGCGTACTTTCTCAAGAGGGGAGGTTGGAAGAAGGGTGAGCCCATAGGGATCTTCGTTAAGAAATCAGACTCAAAAGACTTTAACTTCCAAAGAGCAAGAAGTCCTGCTGAGTATAATAAGCTTGGGGTTACAAGCCTTGATGGTAAGAAGTTAGAAGGAAGTTGGAAATACCAAATGGCAAAAGTTCCTTTTAAAAATTCTCCTTTTATTTTAAAAGGTCCAAATTATAAGACCCTCATGGCATGGAATAACTCTAGTTTATTTGCAGCTTTTAATATGATTATGCGTAATGGTCTGCTTAAGTAGTTACTAGATGCGAGTGTATTTAAGATGGTGTAAGTTTTCCTTGCTTTGCCATATTTAAGACTATTCTCTGGCCTTAAATTCTTAGTAGTATAAGGTATTTTTTCTTTAACCATATGATTAGGGCATGCTACCGTTAATTCTTTTAATAAGAATTCATGAGGTTAATCATCCAAGACTAAAGGGAAAGTTTATGTTGAAGGCCGTATTATTATTGATACTATTAAATAGCGTAAATGCTGCCATTTATGACGAGAAAGAGCTCTATGATAAGAAGAATATAGTCCTCCTGTTTGAGTTTTCAAGTATTGAAAACTCACCTAAAGATTTGTATACCCGGATGGTACTAAGGTTCAAGCTACGCGCCTTTAGGCGTGCTGCTTGAGTTCCTTTCCAGTAGCGGTATATATCAGTGTGCTTTCATAATTACGGTCATAGTATTCCCCATAATACGGGTGTCTTAAACCATAGCCGAAAAAGTAAGTACTCAGTTATCCCAATTCCCTCAAGACAAAGAAGAATTATTAAAAACCTTGTTAGACAAGAATTTACAAGTGCCCGAACAGGAGCTTTCTTTACCGGATGGCGAGACTGTGTCGAAGGTGTAGATGCTGATATTATTCTCTATCGTATGCACCCGGAACAGGGCTCTACTTATCAGAGTATTTCAGGAGTAACCCTAAGTACCTGGACAACTCATTGTGAGAAAGCGTCAAAAGCAATTGGTTTTCAGTTGGCCAGAGTAAAAATAGATCCGCGGGTTAAGATAAGTGCCCTTGACTACTTTAAACTCGTTATTATTCATGAGTTTGGCCATGCCTTAGGTCTTAAGCATGAGCATAGAAGGGCCAATGCGACATACGATTCTAAGTGCATATCCAGCAATATAAGCGACAACTTTAACCTCACTAGTGTTGAAAGAAGTTTTACTCTATATGATGAATATGATGCTGAATCTATTATGAGTTACTGTAAGTTATTCTATCTTAAAGATAGTGTAACTTCTCTTCCTGCTCGGTACTCTTTTCTTTCAGGAACTGATAGATCCTCATTGCGGTATTTCTATCGTTAATTGTCTACTGTGAGTCATAGAGGGCACTTTGGCCAAATAGCGAAAGTCCAGTTGTCTTGTGCGCTGCGGTTCTGTGTCGAAGAATTTGATTAAGAGTATTCTTTAGTGCTCATCCCTTGAATGTAATGCTTCAGTCCTCTTAAGTTTAAATTCTTCCGGACCAATTACCCATCTCAAATTTTTAGAATTTTTATGGGTAATATCTTCGCAGTAAACGACCAATTTGGTGGCCATAACTCTGAAACAAATAGTATTTTGTCTTACATATAAATGTACTCGATAGTTGCTAGGGTCCTGTTAACCTCAGCTAGACAAGGCTAGAATTCTCAACGGCTTTATGAAAGAAAAATGGGGGCAACTAGCCTCTTTACAACGAGCGGTAAAATACTCAACTTCATGTAGCGCAGCTAATTAACTAAACTTAAGCTTTAATAAAAAAGAATAAATCTATATTTAAGTGATACCGAAAAACGGGGATTGTTAAAGATGGCAACGGAAGAAAGGGTTATAAAGAAAGGTAAAAAATCTAAGACAAGTAAAGTTACTCGCAGGAAGAGTAATGACCTTAGTGAGGCCAGCTTAACTAATTTAAGTGCTAATCAGCTTCTAAAAGCTTTAAGGTCTTTTGATCAAGGTGATTTTTCAATTGCAGATACAGTGAATGCTCGTTCTTCTCGATACATTCTCAAATGAAGTGATTCGTGTTGCAAGAGAAGTTGGAATAGATGGAAAGCTTGGTGGGCAAGCGAAAGTAAAGGGTGTGAGTGGTAGTTGGCTGGATTTAACTGATTCTGTTAATAGCATAGCCGGTAACCTAACAAGTCAAGTAAGAGATATTAGTAAAGTTGCAATTGGTATTGCTCAAGGTGACCTCTCTAAGAATATTATCATTGATGCCAGAGGAGAGGTTGCTGATCTTAAAGACACTATTAATAATTTTATTGAAAACCTTCGCACTTTTTCTAAAGAGGTAACAACAGTTGCTCTTCAAGTGGGAACCGAGGTGATTTTAGGTGGCCAAGCTAATGTGAAAGGTGTTGGTGGGGTTTTGGCCGACCTCACTACGAATGTTAATACCATGGCGACAAATCTAACCTCTCAAGTGAGGGAGATTGCCAGAGTGACCACTACTGTTGCAGATGAGGATCTATCCCAGAAAATTTCCATTTTCACTTTCAATTGATGGTAAAGTAGCTATGGCCCGACCTTCTGTTGATATATTATTTGAGTCCGCAGCTGAGACTTTTAGAGAAAAACTCATTGGAGTGATTCTAACGGGGGACAACTCAGATAGGGCCCAGGGGTTTGCAAAAATTGACCAATTGCGTGGATTAAGTATTGTTCAAGATCCTAATACAGCTGAGTGCAATTCAATGCCCTTGGAGGCCATTAAGAAAACCTTAGATTTGGTAAAAATTTTTAATACTGATAAAATTACTAACTACACAATAAAAATTACGCAGATAAGTAAAAAGGCTTAGGTTTAAGATGAAGATGACCAGAGATATTGACAGTGGGGTTGCCAAGCAGAAGGTGAATATACTTCTTGTAGATGACAAAGAATCTAATCTTGAAGCACTTGAAGGTGTATTAGTTGACTTAGATCAAAACCTGGTTAGAGCAAGCTCTGCTAATGATGCTTTGAAGTATCTTCTGGAGAATGATGTTGGAGTCATTTTATTAGATGTTCAAATGCCTGTAATGGATGGGTTTCAAATAGCAGAGCTTATTCGAAGAAATAAGTGTTTGGATGATACCCCTATTATAATGGTAACCGCTCACTTTAAAGAAGATGAAGATATTTTGAAAGGCTACGACCTAGGTGTAAATGATTACTTACTAAAACCACTGGTCTCAGATGTCGTGCTCAGAAAGGTTGGTCTCTTTGTTGAACTTTATAAGAAAACAAAAGCTAATGAAAGAATGATTGAAGAAGTAAATCGTTCGAATAAGGAGCTTGAGCAATTTGTCTATGCGGCCTCGCATGATTTACAGGCTCCTTTAAGGCATATTGCTTCTTATGTTGAGATGCTTGAGACAGAATCTCCTACTCATGAAGAAAGCAAGCAGTGGATGAAGTATGTTATAGAAGGGGTCTCAACAATGCAGTCCCATATTGACGGAATTCTAAAGTATTCAAGTGTTGGAAAGCATGGAAAAATATTTAAACAAATTGATATGGCCATAGTTGTTCATAATGTTCTTGGAATACTTCGTATTCCTCTTAGTGAAAGTGGTTGTAATATTGTTGTAGGTGATATGCCAGTAATCGTTGCATCTGAAATAAATATGAACCAGTTATTTCTAAACTTGATTGAAAATGCCATGAAATTTATGAAGCCGGATACTGTACCACAAATTAGAGTTGGAGTAACTGAAACAGCTCGGTTTTGGGAATTTTCTGTAAGTGATAATGGGATTGGGATGCATAATAAGGATCAGGATAGAATATTTGAGATGTTTCGACGATTGCATACTAGGGCCGAGTACCCTGGTTCAGGTATTGGACTGTCCTTGTGTAAGAAGGTTGTTGAAATACATGGCGGGAAAATTTGGGTTAATTCAGCACCTGATAAAGGAGCAATATTCTCTTTTACGATAGCTAAGAATTTGTGTTAATAAAAAGTAAGTTTGGCCAGACTTTTGTTGCCATTGGGAATGAAAACTAATCAAGAAAATCTCTATCTCTATCTCTATTTAAAAAAAGTGAAGCTAAGGTGTCGGCTTCTTGCACAAGACCTTAGCTTCTTTAGTTTAATCTTCTTTAAAATTCTTATAGTATGACTAGGGCCTTTTTACTTGGAGTTCCATTTAAGTGAATGGTGTAATCCCCTTTATCTAGTTTTCCAATTTCCACAACTTCATTTACTAAATTCACGACATCGCTACAGATGAAAGACTGATCAATTCTTATCGGAATGATTTTAATAAAAACATTCTTATCAATGACGCTAGAGTAAATATCAAAATCATATACACATAGACTTGGAGTGAAGATATCTAATTCAATATCTATCATTACGTCACTTTCATAGTGATCATTGAGATGGCTTACTTGCGTGTAGATAACATCGTTATTAGGCGTCGGCGGGTTTGCACTTAATCCCAAAACTGAAACTAAAAAAGCAAATAATAAAAAAATCCAGTATTTCTTAAATGTATTATAGAAACTGCTAACCATACCTTACTCCTCATTAGTATTTAATTATAATCTTAAATTATTTAGCCCTTAGATTTAGTTTCAGGGTACTTCTTATAGAAGAGCTCTTTACTCAGCAAGTTTATGTACTTCTTTGCAAACTGCTTAAGAGAGCTAGAATTTTGGCCAATACTATTATTACCTTTGGTTATTGTTCTTTTTTTTATTTTCGTCATCTTTTCTATCCTTATCTCTTTCAGTTAAGTTGTTTCACTTGAGTTTCTTTAAGGGCTACTTTTGCGTTGTTTAGGAGGCAACCTTTAAAATCTTAAAAGGGGAGTAGAGACTCCATTTTTGAGCTTCGCTCTTTTACCAATTGCTGAAAGGGAATAATTCTTAACAGACATATAAACCTCCTGTACTTATGTTAATTATTCTTTTGCAACTTCAATGCCATGACGCTTACATCATCTTATTTATATCGATGAGTAAATCTGTATTTTATTTTTAAAGAAGACCTGTTTAATTCTCTAGAGTTAGTAGTGAAAGGATTATTAGCTTTATTGGAGAGGTCTTTTATCAAAATGGGTGAAGCCATTTACCAATAAGGCTTATGGCGGATAGGTTCTTTCTAAGATTTAATAATAGAATACTAATCAAGCATGCTCTGGAATAAGGAGTTATGTGAAGTTCTCAATGTGGTCACGCTAGAGCTATGAATTAGTGACGTTGTCATCTTTTGCAAAGAGGTTGTCATAAGTGACAAGCTAGAACTCGCTGAGTTATTTTCTGAAGCTTATTTTAAACTTGATAATGAAGGTCACTTTAATTATGTTTAGATGGGCTTATAGGGGGATACTCTTCCTTTGAGCTGCATTTTAAGCTCTTTAGGACACTCTATTAACTCTATTTTCATACTAAGCCGGAGAAATACATGAGGAAGCATTCCTTAATGATTATTGATGATAATGAGGACGATAGGTACCTACTGAAGCGTCTTATCAAGAAAGCAAAAATAAAGAGCAAAATTTTTGAAGCTGAAAATGGACAAGTCGCATTAGATTTCTTTACAAATACAGAAGGAAATTTAGCAGAATTTCCAGATACTTTCCCTCCGCTTCTGATTTTCTTGGATATTAATATGCCCATTATGGATGGCTTTGAATTCTTAGAGAACTTTAGAAAGCTAAAGTCACAGCGAGAAAACTTAAAGGCCGTTATCTTTGCTATGTTTACTTCTTCGGAGCGAAAGGAAGACTTGGAGAGAGCTCAATCCTATAAGTTTGTTCAGGGCTTCATTACTAAAGGCTCACTGACAGTAGAAAGGCTTAGAGAAACGATCATGGAGAAGTTTCCAGAGATTGAATTCGAAGAGTAACGGCCAACTACTTATTTACCGCTACGGAAAATGAATTCAAGCTGCTAGGCTTGGTTTTGCATAGTTACCCCGAAATATTTTTTTCTTCATATAACTTAAAGAACTCTTCAACATCGACTGGCTTGGCCACAAATCCATCTGGCCTACATCCCTTTTCTTTTAGGATGAGCCGATGCTCGTCTGAGGAAGTCATGATAAAGACGATAGTACTTTGATCATGTGTGCTTTGAAGGAACTCGAGCACCTCATAACCATCTACAATTGGCATCCCCATATCTAGCAGAATACAATCAGGGAAGGGAGCTTTCTTAAGCTCATTAATTAATTCCTCTCCATTACAGAATGACTTTAAAGAAGAAATTTCATCACTTTTTTTAAAGCTGCGCTCTATATAGCGAGTATCGAAATCATTATCTTCTGCTAAGTAAATATTTAACATGGCCGGAGTCCTTTCATTTACTGATAGCCTTTACTTATTGAGTGGACTTCCATTTTTCGGTACAGGGTTCTCCAGCCGATATCCATTATTTCTGCAGCTTCTTTGACATCCCACTTTGTTAACTCAAGGACTTCGGTGATATAGGTTTTTTCCGCACCTTTTAAGCTTTGTATAACTGGGCTTGATTTAGAGTCATCATCATTGTCAAAGCCTAGGTTCTTTATTTCATGGCCATGGCACAGGATAACAGCTCTTTCAATTGAGTTTCCTAGCTCTCTGACATTTCCAGGCCAGTCATAAGCGAGAATTTCTATCATCGCTTTTTGAGAAAATCTCTTAACGGCCGATCGATTGTATTTCGACGAATACATTTTTAAAAAGTGATTAGCTAATATGCTTAAGTCTTCCTTACGCTCTTTTACAGAGGGAAGCTGCATGGGCAGTACATTTAAGCGATAGAAGAGGTCTTCTCTAAATGTTCCATTGGCAATAGCTTCCTTTAAGTCTTTATTGGTTGCTGCGATAACTCTTGTATCAATTGATATGGCCTTATTCTCTCCCACAGGTTTTATTTTCTTTTCCTGTAATACCCTTAGGAGTTTACTCTGCATTTCAATAGGCATATCACCGATTTCATCTAAGAAAATGGTTCCCCCATGGGCCTCTAAGAAAATACCTTTTCTATCAGTTTTAGCGTCAGTGAAAGAGCCTTTGGCATGGCCAAAGAGTTCTGACTCCATAAGCTCTTTTGGAATTGAAGAACAGTTGATAGCGAAGAAGCCTTCGTTCTTTCTCAGGCTGCTATCGTGTATATACTTAGCAAGAACTTCTTTTCCCGTACCACTTGCCCCTGTAATAAGCACAGTAACATTAGTGTCGGAAATATTAGCAGCAAGCTTCTTAACCTCTAGGATCTTTGGAGATTCTCCAAGAAATGAAGCCTCAGCATGGTCACCCTTGAGCTTAGGTTCTTCTCTTTGGTAGCACAACAAAGCACTTTCTATTTTCTGTAGTAATTCATCAAGCTGATAGTTCTTATTGATATAATCAAAGGCCCCTGACCTGATGGCATTGACGGCCACAGAAACATCCCTTGATGAAGTGATGTAGATAATTGGAATCTCTAAGCTTCTATCATTAAGTCTACTGAGAAGCTCAATTCCACTTTCGAATTCGAGGTTTACGTCAGAGAGACTTAAGCTTACTTTATTTAGTTCTAGGCACCTTAGAGTTTCTGCGATATTCTTAGTTATGAAGC
>CALHBL010000188.1 GCA_937930825.1 uncultured Bacteriovoracaceae bacterium | reverse complement strand
TTAGGCATTGTACTTCTTTTGAAATAGTTTTCTTTAGGTATTCAGAGTAACTCTTTTCAGTTCCCTCATCGACAACTTGAGTGTGATAGAGCTCACCGGTGTCTACTCTCTTGGCCATTTTATGGATGCTAAAGCCAGCAGGTCTTTCTTCATAAAGAGCATAGAGATCACAGAAAGTTCCTCTATACTTTGGGAGAATTCCATGATGAATATTCACGCAGCCTAATGTTGGCAGCGAGAGAATGCTCTGCTTATAAATACAGCGTGTTCTAAGGTTGAGGATGAGGTCTATCTTCTTTTCACTGACCCAGTTATGGGCCTCTTCACAATTCATTGAATCCCAATTGAGGTATTCAATTTGTGCGTCAGTGCATATTCTTTCTCGCTCTCTTCTTAAGCATGAGAAGATATTTCGCATCATCTGTTTAGGAAGATCGTAGACTCCTGCAAGGGGTAGCTTAAGGATTGTGGCCAGAAGGGACTTATCCAATGTTTTAAGGGAAGCGCAGCCAAGGATTTCGACTTCATTTTCTAAATGGCCATTTGGAAAGGACTTGATGAGGCCCTTTAAAATTCCATTATAGTTGTCAGGCATATAATTTACCTGACTTAGTACGACTAGTAATTTCAATCATTTATCCTTATTTTATGCTCTTATCTTACGATAAAACTGTATAGAAAACCAAGAGGTGCTGAAATTGCTACACAGTCGTTTAAAAGTATCAAATAAAAGTTTAAAGTCATTGAGGACCTCAAACTTTTTAAGGCAAAGAACATGCAAGAAATAAGCATTTATCTCAACCCAAGGGCCTCGGATTCGAGAAGCGGTTTTTGGGAAAAAGAAATTCGCAAACGTCTTTTTAGAAGTTGCCTGACCTTTAGGCGGCCTGGGGACTTTTCAGAACTTGAAGAGTGTTTAACTGCAGATATTGACCGCCAAGTTGATACTATTATCAGCGTTGGTGGCGATGGTACCGTCAATACACTGATCCAAAAATTAGTAGATAAGGAAATAGGCCTTCTTGTAATACCTGGAGGGACGGCCAACGATCTGGCCGGCGAGCTGGGAAGCATGAAGAAAATAGAAGAAATCATAGACTGGGTTCGAGGGCAAGAGACTAAGCGAATTGATCTGATTAAAATTGATGACAAGTTAATGGCCACCAATGGTGGAATAGGACTAGGTGGTTCAGTTGCCGATAGAATTAATAGTATCAGAAAGAAAGTCCCTCTATTTAAGAAGCTGATGAAGCTTACAGGAAAGAATATTTATAGCTTCTTTGCAGCTTCAGAATTATTAGATCCTAAGTTGCCCTATTATAGGCTTGAAGTTAAATGTGATCAGTTCACAGGAGAAGTATACGGACCTGGAATCTTGATTAATAACCAATCAAAGTTGGCGGGTAATTTTAATGTGGCACCTGAGACAAGTAATAGTGATGGACTCTTTAATGTAAAACTATTTACTCACTCCCATCGAGGAAAGCTCATTCAATGCCTATGGCGTATGGGCTTAGGAAAGTGTGTCAATGCAGATAAGGATATAGTTAACTTTGAAACTGATAAAATTACCATTAAGAATGGTAATGCTCATGACGTCTCGTTCTTTGGCGATGGTGAAATTTTAAAAATACTGGCCCCTGGTCAAGAATGTGAAATTTCTATTATACCAAAGTCACTTTTAGTCTATAGTAAGGGTAGGGGGCAAAACTTGGTGGACTTAGTGAATGAGGTTAGTTTGGCGTGAAAATTCTGGTAACAGGAATTACTGGTTTTCTAGGCAAAGAATTTCTTAAACATATTATTAAAGACAATAAGAACGAATATATACTCCTTATTCGAGAATCCTCTATATCTAAAATCTATGGCCTCATTGAAGAGCACGAGCATATTCATGCTGAGGTTGGCTCTTTAAAGAATACACTTCTCTTTTCTGATGCAAGACTCTTTGATAAGTACACAAAGACAGTTGAAAAAGTGATTCATCTCGCTGCTTTATATGATCTAAGCGCTAGCTCTGATATTCTTTATTTAACTAATGTTATTGGTACTCAGAATGTTCTCTACTTCTGTAAGCAATGCCCAAAGCTTATTTTTCTGGATTATGCTAGTACAATTGCCGTTGCAGGAAACTGGTCCGGCCTCTACTATGAGAGTGATTTTGACATTGGGCAAGAATTTGAAAATCCATACGCCAAGACTAAGTTTCAAGCAGAGGCGCTTGTTCGAAAATTAAGTAAGAATAGTCCAGAGCTTATAGTGAGAGTTATTCGCTTTGGCGTCATTGTTGGTGATTCAAAGACTGGGGCGATCTCTAAGTCAGACGGCCCTTATTACTTCTTCAGCAATATTGGGAAGCTTTTTCAAATAGCGCCTATTCTCAAGAAATTAAAGTTTGTGCCCTTTCCTTTTAATGCCGACTCCCTATTTCCTATTGTCCCTGTTGATACGGGAGCACAGTTGCTGGCGACACCTGCTAGACTTGAGTCTGGTTTAGAGACGATTCATTGCTTGGCCAAGGGCCTGCCGACAATGGAGACCTTTCTCAATGATTTTCTCCTCTCTATTGATGTTACATTGGCCATTATTTCAATACCGAAGAATAAGGTGATATCAAAAATACTTCCTCGCTTTAGCATACCGGTAGCCCTTGTCGAATACCTCTATATGCCAACAAGTTTTGAATGCCGCAATATAGACCACTACTTACCCGATAGAGTGAACTATAATACTTTAAAAGGTCCTCTCTTTAATTTTGTTGTGGCAAAGATATTAAAAAAGGATAAGTCTTGAAGCATATAATGGCACTTTCCTATTCAGGCCATGGCGAAAACTTTGATACGATTATAAAGTACCAGGGTGTCGATATTCGAGTGACCCAATTTAACATTGACTTTGATTTCGATGTGGCCATGGGAATCATTAGAGAATATGACGGTAAAGTTGATGCTTTTGCTCTGAGTGGAACGCCGCCATTAATCAATAAGAAGGGGTTAAACTTTATTCATCCCCAAGTTTTTAAGTTAAGAAATGCGGCCATTGAAACTCCACTTCTGGATGGAAGTCTACTCAAGAGAACTTACTACCCCTATGCCCTTAGGCAATTCGCACTTAAGAATCCAAAATTCTTTGCCCAGAAGAAGGTTTCAATTTACGCGGGACTTTTTCACTATCATATCCTTGATGAAATCGTGACTCTGGGAGGGAAGATTTGCTTGGCCGATCCCCACTTCTTTTTGAGATTGCCAAAAGTTTTCTTTCGAAAAATCTCATTAGATTACTTTATTAAATATTCAGCGGCGCTTTTCAAAGGGATAAAGATAAAAAAAGGCCGCCACCCTTCATTTTCATCTCCAAAGCAAAAAGGGCTCAAAAAGTTCTTTGAAGGAGATATTTTTATTGGTAATGAGAGTACTTTTAATCTTATTGATCTCTCGCATTTACGTGGTAAATCAATATTTATTGATTTTATCAATGATGACCTTATTTCTAAGTTAGAAAAAGTAGGAGTAAAAGAAGTTATTGTCGCCACGGAGAATACGATTCCGCAAGAGAAGATGACTTTTTCCTTATTAGAGGCCCTCCTGCAGGTGAGTGAAAGTGTTCAGGGCTCTTTAAACGATGAAGATATTCTCGATTGGATGCTCTCTAACCACTTAGAGGCCAAGAGAATAGAGATAAATCCTCTTGTCAGAACTGATCAAAAAGATAAGTTCGCCTTTGTTATTCATCCCCTTGGCCGCTCCTATCTCTTTAAACATCCTATGCTGCGAATGATTGCTCCTTACTCCAAACCTCTATGGCCTTTTGCTGAAGAGGTGCTAAGCCGCTCACCAAGTTTCTTCTATGGGAAAATTCAGGGGGTTGTCTCTGAAAAAACAGGAAAGGAAGTGGAAGGTCTTATTTATATTGTACCGGACACTCCTAAGAAGTTACTCGAAGGGGATGTTAATACTATCTATTCGAGACTTGGTGGTATTTGTGTAAAGGCCGCAGATGCGGGTGCTCAGATTATTGGACTTGGTGCCTATACAAAAATAGTCGGGGACGCTGGAGTGACTGTGAACGCTCAAAGTCCCATCCCGGTTACAACCGGAAATAGCCTCAGTGCTTGCGCAACTCTATGGGCCGCGAAGTTTGCCTTGGAGAGAATGAATCTAGTAAAAATGGAAGAGGGAAGATATCAAGGCCGCTGCATGGTTGTTGGGGCAACGGGGAGTATCGGCGCGGTAAGTGCAAAGATTCTGGCCAAGAGCTGGAGTGAAGTTGTTTTAGTTGCGCCTCGGGCCTATAAAGTGATGGAACTAAAAGAAGAAATTCATAGAATTGATGATAAGGTTATAGTCCATGTTTCAACTAAGGCCTCTACTTATATAGGAAATAGTGACCTCATTATTACAACAACCAGTGCTCAAGGGCGCAAGGTTTTGGATATAGAGGAAGTAAAGCCTGGGGCCATTATTTGTGATGTAAGCAGACCTTTTGATATTAGTGAAGAGGATGCTCTTAAACGACCCGATGTAATGGTGATTGCTTCGGGAGAAGTCCGTTTACCAGGCCCTTTAAAAATGAAAATTGATATAGGTTTAGAGGGCAATATTGTTTACGCTTGCTTGGCCGAAACGGCCCTCTTGGCCATGGATGGAAAATTTGAAAGCTTTACTCTGTCTCGTGTGATTGACTATGAGAAGGTTTTGGAAATCGATCGCATGGCCGCTGAGCATGGGGTTCGCATGAGTTGTATCATGGGCCACAGTGGCTTTATTACTGATGAAGAATTTCAGCTTTGCCGTGAACATGCACTGATAAAATTAGAAGAACAGAAACTTAATTAAGGATAGGAAATGGCGCAAGCTTACTTCAATCAACTCAATTACACCCTTGGAAATGAAGACACTTCTGTCGATGTGGAGATAATTCGAAAGCTTAAAAGCCAAAGTATTTTCAGTATCGCAGGATGTGGCGGGCGCTCACTCCCCCTATTAGAAGGGGCGCAGCGGGTTGTTATGGGAGATGTCTCTCCTTACCAGCTCTCTCTATGCCGCTTGAGAAAAAGTCTCTATGAAGCTCTTGAATATGAGGAATTTCTTATGTTCTTCGATTTTCCTCCCTTTAGTGGACAGGATAATTCCTATCAGCGAAAGGTGATTTTTAAGAAATTGAATCTGTCGGTTGAAGACCGTAACTACTT
Organism: uncultured Bacteriovoracaceae bacterium; assembly: GCA_937930825.1. Classification (GTDB taxonomy): domain Bacteria; phylum Bdellovibrionota; class Bacteriovoracia; order Bacteriovoracales; family Bacteriovoracaceae. Next base: position 2,427 of record CALHBL010000188.1, on the reverse strand, counting down.
CTATAGTATTTTAGAAGGATTAAATTGGAAGAGTTTACTCTATATAGGAAAATGGGAGAGGACATTTCAAACCATGAGCAAGGCCCTGCGGCTTATCATGGGTAAGGACTATTCTAAGATTTTTAATTTACATTCAATTGATGAGCAGAATTACTTCTTTGAAAATGAATTTCCCATGTTGCGCTGGAAGAGCTTGATATACTTGCTAGGTAATAAATCAGTCTTCAATGCTCTGTTGTATAAGGGTGATTTCATCGTTAAGAATGCACCTGAATCTCATTTTAATTATTATAAAGATAGCTTTGATGGCCTCTTTAAAAATAACTTGGCCCGCAGAAGTTTCTTTCTGCACTTATGCTTCTTTGGGAAAATTACCCACCAAGATGGTAACCCTATTGAGGCCCATAGAGGTAATTTTGAAGCAGTTAAAGATAAATTGAAGGCCGGAGGTGAGGCCACTACTCATCAAGGAGATCTCGTTGGTTATCTTGCGCAGAAGAAGCAAGAGGGGAGTTTTGATTTTCTGGGTCTGTCAGATGTACCGAGTTACTTTTCTGGAGAGTTGGAGAAGAGCTTTATTCAGCAGATTTCTCCAAGCCTAAAGAAAGGCGGAGTGATTTGTTTAAGGAATTACTTAAGAACTCCTATGGCCGACCTTACCGGCTTTACTGATATTACAACGGATTTTAAAGATATCTCTAAGCATGAAAAAGTTGGTGTCTATAGATTTCAACTCTTTTCTAAGCAATAAAATTTAATGGTTTTTCGAGATCTCGAAAAATTTAAAACAACTCGTCATAGGGTCTTAGCATTCACTAGGTCCCTATGACGAATAGCAATTCTTTATCTAACTTCCACACATAACACAGTCATCAGGATTCTCAATTGAGCAAACCAGTTGAGCTTGTGCTTCTTCGGCACTGAGGGCCGCTTCTTTTGTACCACTTTTAACGGTGAACTGAACGGCATTAACCGCTGCTCTTGTTCTGAGGTAATACATTCCCGTTTTCAATCCTAGTTTCCAAGCATGAAAGTGCATAGACGAGAGTTTTCCAAAGTTTGGCTCTTGCATATGAATATTCATACTTTGACCTTGGTCAATATAAGGGCCACGTCCAGCGGCCTGCTCGATGACAACTTTTTGTGAAATTTCCCATACCGTTTTGTAGAGGGCCTTAAGGTCTTCAGGAATTCTTTCGATGGCCTGAACAGAACCATTATTGGCGATGATTTCATTTCTCATATCATCAGTCCAAAGGTCTCTTTCGATTAGGTCTTTCACAAGGTAGCTATTGACCACTGCAAATTCGCCAGAGAGCACTCTTCTGACATAAATATTTGAAGTTATCGGCTCAAAGCATTCATTGTTACCAAGAATTTGAGAAGTTGAAGCTGTTGGCATAGGAGCAACTAGGAGTGAGTTTCTGACGCCACTTTTTAGAACCTTTGCTCTTAGAGATTCCCAGTCCCATCTCTTGCTCTCTGGTTTTACACCCCACATATCAAATTGAAAAATTCCCTTACTCATAGGGGAGCCACCATAAGTTTTGTATGGGCCGTCTTTCACAGCAAGATCGTTAGAAGCGCAACAGGCAGCAAAGTAAATAGTCTCAAAGATTTCTTTATTGAGCTTAATGGCCTCTTTGGATTCAAAGGGGTAGCGCATAATGAAGTAAGTATCCGCCAGGCCTTGTACACCAATACCAATTGGACGGTGGCGCATATTAGAGTTCTTAGCTTCAGGGACAGGGTAGTAATTAATATCGATAATGCGATTTAAATTGACGGTCATTCTGTAGACAACATCGTAGAGAGCTTGATGATCATACTCTCTCAGTTCTTTACCATTTTTGTTGTCACTTTTAACAAAGCGATTTAAGGCAACTGAAGCGAGGTTACAAACAGCAACTTCATCAGGGGCCGTGTATTCCATAATCTCAGTGCAGAGATTGGAAGACTTAATGGTTCCAAGATTCTTTTGATTGGACTTCTTATTAACAGCATCTTTGTAGAGCATATAGGGAGAGCCCGATTCAACTTGTGACTCAAGAACTGCAAACCAAAGGTCTTGCGCTCTTACGACTTTCTTGGCGTTGCCTTCTTTTTCATACTTTTCATAGAGGGCCTCAAACTCCTCACCATAGACATCTGCCATTCCTGGGCATTCATGGGGGCAAAAGAGCGACCACATACCATCTTCTTCAACTCTCTTCATGAAAAGATCAGGAGTCCATAGGGCGTAGAAGAGATCTCTTGCTCTTTGCTCGTCCTTTCCTGTGTTCTTCTTCATTTCTAGGAAGTCAAAAATATCGGCGTGCCACGGCTCAAGATAAATAGCGAAGGCCCCTTTTCTCTTGCCTCCCCCTTGATCTACGTAGCGTGCTGTATCGTTAAAAACTTTGAGCATGGGCACGATGCCATTACTGG
>CALHBL010000187.1 GCA_937930825.1 uncultured Bacteriovoracaceae bacterium | reverse complement strand
CTACGGGCCTTATATAACTTTGATAATTTAAAATTTGAGGACTTGAAGAAGTTTCGCTCCATTGAGTCTAAGCTTACGGGGCATGGTGAAGCGCACTTAAATCCGGAAGGTGTTCTTATTTCTAATGGCCCCCTCGGCTCTGGCCTTCCTCAAGCGCAAGGCCTGGCACTTGCAGATAGAATATTAGGGAATTCAAGAACAACAATTTGCGCCCTCTCAGATGGTGGAGCAATGGAGGGTGAAGCAAAAGAGGCCATGGCCGCAATCGCAGGACTGGCCAATAAAGAAAGAATGAATCCCTTCGTTCTTTTAATTTCTGATAATAACACTAAGCTCTCTGGTCGTATCAGTGATGATTCGTTTTCTATGGAGCCTACCTTTGACTCCCTTAAGACTCTTGGCTGGGACTTAAGAGTCGTTGTAAATGGTCATGACCTTCAAGCTGTTCACACGGCCTGTGAAAAAGCTATCACTGATGCCCGTGCTAATCCAAAGAAGCCTATCGCAATTTGCTTTAAGACCATCAAAGGTCATGGAGTTAAGGCCACAGAAGAGAGTGCTTCAGGTGGACATGGTTATCCCTTAAAGCCTTTTGACCCCAACTTAAAGAGCTTTATTCAAGAAATAAATAGCAACCAAGCACCTCAAGAATTTTTAGATTGGGCCGATCAAATTTTGGCCTCAAAACCTGAAGCAAAAGAAGCGGCCGCTGGAAAAGTCGTAAATGAGAAAGTTCAACCAGGCATTGCGAGGGCCTGTGCAAGGGCCATTAAAGAAGGGCTTCCTCTTTACAGTGTCACGGCTGACCTTCAAGGCTCTACTGGTATTGCAGCTTTTCAAAAAGCGAACCCTAATAATGTTCAAGATATTGGCGTGGCCGAATCTAATATGATCTCTACAGCTGTCGGCCTTGCTAAGGCCGGACTTATTCCCCTTGTTGATACCTTTGCCCAGTTTGGTATAACCAAAGGTAACCTTCCTCTTATTATGGCCAGCCTTTCTCAAGCTCCAGTGATTTGCCTCTTCAGTCATACTGGCTTTCAAGACGCTGCTGACGGAGCTTCTCACCAGGCCACAACTTACTTTAGCGCAGTCAGCTCCATCCCCCATACAACTGTTATTAGTTGCAGCTGTTCAAAAGAGGCCGAAGAATATCTCTACCATGCCCTAAAAGAATATGCAGAGCTTACTGAATCAGGAAAAAACCCCGATAGCTTTGTCTTCTTCTATGGGAGAGAAAAATTTCCTGAATACTACGAGCAATCACAGGCCTACTCCTGGAAGAAGGCTCAAGTCTTAAGAAGTGGCGATGCTGCGACTATCGTAGCAACAGGGCCTAGTGTTGCTAAGGCGCTCAAGGCCGCAGATCAATTGGCCAAAGACGGCACTCAAGTAACAGTTATCAACAACCCCTTCGTCAATAAACCTGATACCGCAACTATAGGGGCCGCTCTTAAGAAAACGGAAGGTAGACTTATTACTGTTGAAGATCACCAAGTAATTGGAGGCATGGGTTCAATGCTCTGTCACGCTCTCTTACAAGACGGCCATAAAGTCAGCACCATCGCTCTTGGTAATAAAGGTCAATTTGGTCAAAGTGCTTATAAAGCAGATCATCTTTACGCTAAACATGAGATGGATGATACGGCGATAATTAATGCCGTTAGAAAGCTTCTTTAAAGATACTGGGATCTGGAGGAGTTCGCTTTAATTCCTCCAGACTCACTCCTTCAAATTTCTTTCCTAAGAAAGGCCAGAGAATATTCTTGAAGAAATTTTCTTTATTTGAAAACTTCTCTCTCACTCCCTGATCAGCTTGACCTTTAGAGAGCTTTAAATGATTTTCTCCAAGAATCACTTCATGATGAAATGTTTTAGGAAAAGCAGATTCGCCAAAGTCACTAAAGAGCTCCCTTTGATAGACCGAACTATTGAAGAGGTCTTCTCCTCTAATAATATCAGTAATACGAGAATCTCTATCTTCTAAAACACTAACTAGTTGATAGGCAGGTTTATCATCTTTTCTCCAGAGCACCATTTGATTAAACTCTCCTGGTTGCTGTCTTTGAGAGCGAAGGCAGGTCTCCCCTTCAATAAAGGAGAGGCCACTGTGAGAGCAGGTCCCCGGATAATTATCATGGTCCTTTAGTTCTCTTCTAGAGCAAGAGCAGCCAAATAGCTTGCCCTCTAAAAAGGAATTAAGTTCATTGAAGTAGTATTCTTTCTTTAAGGCTTGTGAGAAATTTCTCTTATGCTCTTCAATATTAAAAGGCCCATGATCATAATCAATACCCAGCCAATCGATCACTTCAAAAATATCTTGGAGGTAGGCGTCCCGGGAGCGTGAATCATCACTATCATCAATACGCAGAATAAGCTCTCCACGATGAAAGCGAGTGAACCACCAAGTCAGTATGAAATTAAGAGCATTTCCTTCATGAAGCATCCCACTAGGCGTAGGCGCAAGACGGGACCTCACTAAAGCCAAAGTTGGAATTGATAAGCTTGCTCTGATCCTGAGCAAGGAGTATTTATTGTGCGCGAACGGGTAAAGCCTAAATTCTCGCGATTAGTGGCCGCATAAGGAGTTATGACGGCAGACTTCTCAATAAGATAAGGCATAAAACGTCCATCAACTAACCTAAACTCTGCAATCTGAACTCGCTCAAAATTGCCCCCTTCATAGAATGTTACTTGATAGCGAAAGTTTCCAGACTCTATAGTATTACTTCGATTTTCACCTGCAAGAATACTTTCACAAAAAGGGCTTAAACGAGGATGTTTAGTACTGAGAATATCAGTAAAGGTCTGAGTTCTTCCATTCAAAAGATTCAACTCAATGGCACTTCCTCTACTGCTGGTAATTTGAGCGGGAGCATTATCTTCGGTTTCTTCTTCTTGCGTGCACCTCTTATTCTTTACCTGTATTCTAAGAGCTAAATTTCCACCAGTCACTTGCAACCGCTCTTCCATCGCCTCAAATGATTCACAAATATTTTGAGCAATTTTAAACTCGGCTTCAGAGAAGACTGACCCTGCCCTCATCTCATTGGTAAATCTATATTCATTACTATTAGGTGTGTCTACAGGGTCCTCTTTAGTCTTTCTCTTACCACAAGAAAAACCTAGGAGAATTAAACAGCTTACTAATATTAAAGAGAAGAGAGAAGATTTCATGAGTCGTCCTTGATTCAATATTTTCTTCTATTTTAGCAAATTTTAAATTAATGGCCACACATGTTCAGCAGGCTTAGACCGATATCGTCATCTAAGGTTCTCTCAACCTGCAAATCAAGAGGGCGAAAGATAATCTCCGCGGTAACAGCAACATCTGCGTTAAAGAGATGCCCACCATAAGTTTTGAAGTCAGGGCCTCCAAGAACCGTATGGATATGAAAGAACGGCTTACCATCTAAAAGACTCAAGTTACCGGCCAGGCTTAGTAGCTCTGCTTCATCTGGAAAAAGCTTGCGGTCATATGTCTTTGTGTCTAAGTGATAGAATCCAAGTTCACTATTTTTTAAGGCCCCTATGCCATTGAGAGTACCACAGCTTAGTGAGTTCTTTTCAGCAAACTCCTCTAATGCAGTAAAGACATTTTCATCTTTATAAAGTCTTATAAAGTAGCTTCCCTTTGATTCTTTGAAATTCATATTATTCCTTTGTCTAAATTAGCTTAAATGAGATTCAACCCAACTCTTTGCTTCGGCCGAGTTATAAAGGCCCGCTTCAATAGGATGAGAAAATGTTACTTTAACTTTCTTTCTAAATGAATTGGGGAATTTAAAAACAACTCTTCCCCCTTTAAAACTAAAAATACTTCCCCATAGACCATCTATGGAGGCCATAACGACTGGAGTGGGTCTTCTTCTAATAATTTTTTGAACGCCAGGCTGAAACCTTCTCATACTTCCATTTCGGGTAATAGCTCCTTCTGGAAAAATACCCATGACGCTACCACGTTCAAGATCTTCATCGATTAAACGGAAGGCCTTATCAAGAACTTCCTGACTCTCCTTTCTAGTAGCAATAGGAACGAGCCCTGCTTGCCTAAACCAAAATGGCCCAGTGGGAAGGTAGTAGTAATTATAATCAATGACAAAGTGAATTGGTCTTGGAACTAGGCCCATCAATATTACCCAGTCTACAAAGCTTACATGATTGGCAATCAATATGACGGCCCCTTTTTCAGGGAAGTTGTCTAAACCTTCTGCCTCTACCCGGTAGAGAAGCTTTGACAGTAAGACCATCCATAGGCGAAAGGTTCTCTCAGAGTAGAGAAAGTATAAGCGAAGAGCAACCAATCCATTGACGATGGCAATAAAACCAAATGCCTTTGATATACCAATTGTCTTAGTGAGAACCATAACCACAAGAGCTGCTGTTACCATAAAAAGAGCATTCCAAATATTATTCCCGGCAATTGTTTGTGAGAGTTCAGAAGGTTTTGCTTTTACTTGCAGGTAACTCATTTGAGGAACAATATATCCTCCTCCAAAGATGGCCATACCAAGCAAACTAATAGCAGCAGAAATACTCCCATCAGTCTTAAAGAAATCAGTTAAGCTGAGAAGCTCTTGATTTGGCGTCAAATTTCCTTCGCTACCACTCCAAAGACCTGCAAGGCACAGAAATACTAAGAACACTGACATTCCCAGCGCACTAATAGGAACCAGGCCAATCTCCACTCCATTCTTTGAGAATCGATCCGTAAGATAAGCGCCTATCCCCATCCCTATAGTAAAAATTGCTAGGAAAAAAGTTGCCACCTGAGTTCCACCACCGAGGACTTCTTTTACAAAGAGGGGAAGAAGAGAAAGGACAGCTGCCCCTAAGAACCAATACCAGCTAACGCCCAAAATCGTATAAAAGATTTCTCTATCTTTCATCGTTAACTTCAAGTTATTCCAAGTAGGTCTTAGAAAAGTATAATCTACTTTTAAATTCTCACTTGCCGCAATAGGAACATCTTGAACTCTTAAAGAGAAAATAAACCCTAAGAGCGCAAGAAGAATAAGACCGCAGCTTAGGGCAAGAGCATAGGACTCAAATTCAATAAAGACACCTCCTACAATAGTACCAATAAGGATAGCAATAAAGGTTCCAGCAGAGACAAAGGCATTTGCTAACACGAGTTTTTCTTTGTTAACAAGGCTTGGAAGTATTCCATACTTCAGAGGGCCAAAGAAAGCAGACTGCGCTCCCATGAGAAAGAGCACAAAGAGCAGTAGGATGTAGTTATTTAAAAAGAAAGCTAGAGAAGCTAAAGACATCACTAGTATTTCGGTAAACTTAACTCCTCTTATAACCTTAGCTTTCTGATACTTATCAGCAATTTGCCCCGCCGTCGCAGAAAAAATAAAGAAGGGCAGGATAAAGACACCTCCGGCCAATGGAACAAGTAACTTTGCATCTAGTGATCCTATTTGAATGGATCTAAAAGTGATCAGCATCACTAAGGCATTCTTAAAGAAGTTATCATTGAGGGCCCCAAGAAATTGAGTCCAAAAAAGGGGATAGAATTTTTTATTTCGAAAGATTAACTCCATTAGAGTCCTTACAGCTTTAATTGAGATGCAATCTTAGCACTGGCCAGATGCCCCTGAGAAGAAACTTCTCTAGCACCAGAGTAAAATATTTAGAAAAATTGAATATTATGATAGAGCAAGCCTCTTAAAGGTTTAAGTACCCTCTCTTGTTTGCCTTGCTCAACAAAATCTTCTAATATTTCCCCATGGTTACTCTCTATCACTATATTCATTGCCCTTTCTGTGTTCGCGTTCGCATGGCCTTTTCTTTTCTTAAAATTCCCTTCGAAAGTCGTGTCCTTCCGTATGATGACGAAGAAACACCTCTTCAATTAATGGGAAAGAAAATGCTTCCCATTGTAGAATTCCATGAAGAGAATATAAGATTAAATGAATCATTGGATATTATAGTTAAAGCTGACACTACTAATCAATTGGGCCATGACCTCCTAAAAGGTAAGGATGCAGAAAGAATCAATGACCTTCTCTCTCGCCTTGGTGGCCCTATTCATAATCTTGTAATGCCTTACTGGGTTTACACCCAAGAATTTAATCAACAATCGAGAACTTACTTCTTGGCCAAGAAGGAGTTGAAGAGAGGACCTTTTAATAAACTCATGAGAAAGGCCCCGACCTTCTTAAGTCAATTACCCCCTCTTTTAGAAGAAGTCGAAAATATGATAGCTTCTAGCGACATCGGCATCGGCATCGGCAAAGAAGGTCCCACAATATTTGACATCATGCTGGCTTCCCACTTGTGGGGCCTCTACGTTCTACCAGAGTTTCAATTTTCTCCGAAAATCCATCAGTACCTCCAAGAGGTTAAGCTTCAATGTTCTTTTAACTATCACGAAGATTATTGGAGCAAGGACTAGCTTGTCTTCAGCCTCAAAAGATCAGTACTTTCGCATAAGTAAAGTAGAAGATAATTATGTTATCTTCCCTTTTCCTCCTATAAAGAATAAGAAATGGCTCATTATCATCGGCCCTGACGAGCATGAAGCAAAGCAAGTTCTCTCACTGCTCAATCAATCTACTCTACTCAGTCCTCTTGATTCACCCGAGAGCTATTCACAGCTTGGGCTCCACAAAGACGGTAGGACTCCTCTTTTTAAGATCAAGTAGATAGAATGACGATAAATTAGAAAAGTAAAATCCTCATTCCAAGAGCGAAGGAAATAAAAGCCGCAATAAGATAACCGCTCGGAAAGCGCCTATGCCAGATGCATTCAAACACAGCACTGAAGATAGTCGCCGTGATAGCGACACCAGAAAGACTGGCCAAATTAGCTTTTTGAACAGCACTTAAGTACAGGGAAAGGGAGATGAATGTTCCGCAGAAAGCGCCAAAGAAAACGCCTCCCTTTTCTAGAGTGGAAAATGTTCCAAGTGGCTTAAAGAATTTAATAGGCTTAAAGAAAGGAATTATTAAAAAGAGCATAACGGCCCCAAGCGTCCTATAAAAGTTTGTTAAAAGAGGAGACAAGTCTGAGTTGCTATCAAATAAGTGCCTCGTTATGACGACTCCAGTAGCATCAAGGAGCATTCCCAGCATAGCGAAGCTAATACCTGTCACCCCCCAATTCCCCTTCTTCTTAAAGCTTTCGATTGAAAATATTAAAATGCAAATGATAAAGAAAATAATCGCAATGAAAATATGAAAATCAACTTCTTGACCAAAGACATAATAGCCCGCAAGTCCCATAATTAGAGGTTGAAAGGCAAAGAGCATCAGAGTTCGTCCTGCCCCCATTTCCTTAAAGGCCATCAAGAGAAAAATATCACCTGCACCAAGACCAATAATACCAGAGAGAAGAAGGGCCATAAAGTTTGATATTCCAACCCAATACAGACTATTGGTGGCCAAGAGAACGATACAAAAACCAATAAGAGCAATAACTGCTTTGAACCAATTCATCCAAATTGATCCAACCTTTATGGAAAAGTAAGTGAAGAATTGACTTCCTAAAGCAAAGAAGAAATTTGCGCCAAGAGCATAGAAGAGTACTTCATTATTCATAGAGAGTCAGAATGATTAGAGGTGAATTACTTGGTCTTTTCTATCTCATCTTTAACCATATGAACAACCTCTTCTAGGTTAAAGGGCTTAAAGATAACAGCACTAACCCCAAGCCCATCAAGAGCTTCACTTGAATACTCAGAAAAGCCAGTTACTAAGAAGATGGGTATTTCACTGCCAAGAGCTTTTATATTTTTGACAAGGAAGACCCCGTCTCCTCCAGGCATACGAATATCAGAGACAATACAATCAACTTGTTTTTTTTGAAAAATTGATAAGGCCTCTTCGCCATTAGAAGCTTCAAGAACTTTAAAGCCAAGTTCTTCAAACTCTTCTTTAAAAAGCTCTAAGATGTCAGCTTCATCATCAACACAGAGAACAACTTTTTGATCTTCCACTTCTTCTTTCCCAGCTTAAAGGTCAAATGACACCCATAACTAGAGACTCATTAGTTAGGAGATCTTAATTAATTTTACTTTAGTTGATCAAAGAAATCAAAACCGTCTGATAAGAATATTCTACCTGTCATGGCAGTAACATTATTTTTTCTT
>CALHBL010000186.1 GCA_937930825.1 uncultured Bacteriovoracaceae bacterium | reverse complement strand
ATTCTCCTCTACCTCTACAAAGAAAAGCTTAAATACGAATCCCAAAAGAATTCCTCTCTTCTTCACAGATCTAATCTACAAGTTTCGCCTACCGATCATTTTTGTTTTTATCACCATGACAGGTCTCAGTCTCTATATAGCACTTCAAAATGAGGTGAATAGTGACCCGATGAAGTACTTCCACCCAAGAGTTCCTATTCGGAGTGCTTATGACTTCACGGCCACCAAACTTGATGGGCTTAGAGGTATCGAACTTGTTATCGACAGCGGCAAAGACAATGGAATCAAAGATCCAGACTTTCTGAGAAGAGTCGATCGCTATATGAAGGCAATGGTGGCCGACCCCGCGATTACTCGGGTTCGTTCCGTTCGAGAGATCATTAAGAAGATGAATGAAGTACTTAATGCTGGAGATAAGAAGTTTTACGAAATTCCGCCATCCAGTGAGGCCATTGGCCAAATACTCTTTCTCTATACAATGGGTCTTCCCCAAGGTCTTGACCTCAATAATCAATTTACTATTGATGGCAGACGCATGAGGGTTAAAGTGACATGGGCCATGGAAACTTCTAAAGAGAGTGAACTTAAAGCTAATCAAATTGTAGAGCTTGCTGCAAAGTATGGACTGAGTGTTGAAACTGGTGGCTATGCACCTATTTATCTAGTCATGAATCAGAAAGTTGTGAATACTTTCTTTCGCTCTATGGCCATGGCCTTAGTGTTGGTCAGTATTCTGCTCTACTTTGTTTACAGGGATTTCTTTATTAGTACTTTGGCGATGTTTCCAAATGTTATTCCCCTCATTTTTGGAGGCGCCCTGATGCAGCTTCTGGGTAAGCCCATTGATATTGGAACATCTATTGTTTCAACAGTTTGTCTTGGGATCGCTGTTGATGACACCATTCACTTTATCAGCTCATTTAAGCAGTACCGATCACAGGGCTTCAGCCCAAGGGAAGCTATTTGTGAAACCTTCATCGTCACTGGTAAAGCACTCGTTGTTACTACCGTTCTCTTGGTTGTAGGCTTTGGTGCTTTTATTTTTGCTGACTTTGTTCCTAATAGAAACTTTGGAATGCTGTGTGCAATGATTTTAGCACTAGCACTAATCACAGATCTTCTCTTTCTTCCGGCCCTTCTTTTGACTTTAGATAGAGGCAAAGGTGAAGATCAAGTTTCTGCCTAGCGCATGGGAGGGGCATACATAAGCCCCCCTTTATTCCATAGGCCATTGAGCCCACGGGGAAGTTTCAGCGGACTTTCTGATCCTATATTCCTCTCAAAGATTTGAGCGTAATTTCCAACCATCTTAACAATATTGTAAGACCACTTTTCATCAAGGCCTAGAGACTTTCCGTTGCCCTTTGTCTTACCAACGAATCTCTTTATATTAGGATCTTTAGTCTTCTTAAAAGTGTCTATATTTTCAGAAGTAAGACCAAGCTCTTCAGCGGTGATAAGAGCAAAAACAGTCCACTTAACAATATCAAACCACTGATCATCTCCATGCCTGACTGCAGGCCCTAGAGGCTCTTTAGAAATTATTTCAGGAAGAATGATATAGTCTCCAGGATTCTTTGTTTTTGACCTCTCGGCAACTAAGCCTGAAGCATCATTAGTAAAGGCATCACATCTCCCTTTAAAAAAGGCCTGTGTCACTTCATCATTAGATTCAAAGACAACAGTCTTCATTTTTAATCTCTTGGCCCTAAAGTAGTCAGAGAGGTTTAATTCAGAAGTTGTCCCTTGCTGAGTGCAAATAGTTGCTCCATTAAGTTGCGCTATTTTCGAAATTTTATCTTTCTTTCTCACCATGAAACCTTGCCCATCATAGAAAACGGTCGGGCCAAAGTTAAGACCAAGAGAAGTATCTCTTGATAAGCTCCATGTGGTAACTCTTGAGAGAATATCAATCTCACCAGACTGAAGGGCCGTAAACCTTGCTTGCGCTGACAAGGGAATGAACCGCACTTTCTTTGAGCTTCCTAGAACTGCAGCTGCAACTGCTCGGCAAATATCAACCTCTATTCCTGTCCACTCGCCTTTAGAGTTGGGCGTAGAAAAGCCGGCGATTCCTTGAGTCGTCCCGCAATTTACAATTCCTCTCTTCTTTACTTTTTCCAAAGTTGTTGTGCTAAAAGCGAAGTGAGAAAAAGAAAGAGTAATAAGAAATAAGCTGATCCTTATCATTTTAAGACCTCCTAAAGTCTTCTTCATTGTCACTACAGATTAACCGACCGTAAAGTCGAACGCTCAATCTTTTAATGAGCTTTGGATAAACCACAGTACTTATTGAGCTGCTTTAGTATCGCACTCGCTGAGTCTGGATTTAATTTTTTTTGAAAGTTAGTGATAATAGGCCTTGGCAACACGATAGCGCCAAGATGTTCTAACTGGGCCCTCATGGTCTGAGTAACCTTGAGCCCTCCGCCTCCAGAGTGAGTCGCTACGATGGCCGGCTTTTCATTAAATGCGCCCCTCCAATCGTCACTACCACTTCTAGAAATCCAAGCTATTGCATTAACAACGATAGGTGGAGTACTTCCATTATACTCTGGAGCACACAGAATGAGTGAACTCGCCTCATTGAATATTTCAACTAGCTCTAATGCCGCGGGAGGTATTCCCCCTTCTTCTGCGCTTGGCGTATAAATTGGTAATACAAAGTCCTCAAGGCAAATCAGCTTTGCAGGCATTTTTAGGGTTTTGGCCAATTCATAGAGGTCTTTAGCTAGCTCTAAATTATTATTCTTAGTTGCTGATATAAATAAGTGCATGAATTTCCTCTGATCGTTTAGCGCAGAAGGATAACAAAATGGGGCTTACTAGTCTAAGAAATTTGAAGCTGCTGAGTTGGCAATTGAGTTTAAAATGCCGGCTTATCTTTCATATAATTGAGCATAGTATCTTCGTAATCTTTCAGCATAGAAGAAATGACCTCATGCTCGGGGATACTTAGAATATTGGAAAGGTTTTTGAGGGATTTTAGGGGAACCGAACACATTCCTCTTTCAACATTACTAATGAATTGACCATTCTTATAGCCAAGTAAGCTTGAGAGCTCACCCTGACTCACTTTATCAGAGTGCTGAAGCCTATATTTCTTAACAAGTTTGCCAATTGCACTAAATGACCTATTCTTTGATTTCATTGAGATACCCCTTAAAAAAAGGGTATAGGCCTTTAAGATGAGATACAATCAATCATTTTGATGCATAGTTTTTGTCTAACAGATAGTTAGAAATGGCAAATAAGAATAGTTTAATATCATCTCTCAACAATCCACAGATTCAACTTCTTTTCTAGATTTTAAAGGAAGTGATTTCATTCTTCTGACAAACTCCCCTCTAAATTTCAGGTCATGATACTTATTCGTTTGCTTATGGAGGACTTCAGGATCGAAACCTTCCATACTAGAGAATAGCTCTGGAATTCTCTCTAAGAGACTTTCAAAATTTCCAAATCTGAAAATCCCTTCTTTTTCACTAAAGAAAGCACTTACTTCACCCCTATCAAGAATTGCTATTGGTGTGCCCGTACTTAAGGCATTCATTATTGCTGAAGGAAAACCAAACTCTTGGAGTGAGATAAAACCTCTTGAGGCCGCCAAGAAAGGTGCTAGTTCTCCAGAGCAGCGCTCTCCAAAGAAATTCTCTTTATACTCAGAAGAAATATTTTCAATAAGGTGCTCATCTCTTCCAACAAACTTAAATTTAATATTCAACTGTACGCACTTCTCAATAATCTTCTGCGCCTGTTCCAGTGAAAGACCAGAAGAATCAAAGCACAGAAAATCATTAGGAAATGATTTTCTGATGGCCTTTGGAAAGAGTGGGTAATCACTGGCCTTAAAGAAGGGAGGCATGATGGAAACATTGGAGTGGTGATCCTTCCAAAAATCAAGCTCTCTTTGATTGGTAACCCACAGCTCATCAGATTTCTTTAATTTCTTAATGGCCCAAGCTTCAACAAAGCGGCTAAAGAGTTTCTCAGTCAGAAATCTACTCTTACGAGCGCTGAATTTATTTTCTATAAGGTAGGTAATTTGATAAACCCCCTCACACTTTGAAAAACCTTGAGAAAAACCAGAAGATATATTAACCAAGACATCAACATTGCAAGGCACTGTTAAATTCTTGCAGGCCCCAGGGATGAGATAACTCTTCTTCCACCAGCTCTCACCAGCGGCGTACTCGTCATTCACAAGATTACTTAAGTAAGTACTTTGAATTCTTCTTTGCTCTACAGGACCTAAGACCTGCCCCGCTTTATGAACAATGGTATAGAGCTCAGCTCTTTCATAGAGAGCAAGAACCGACTCTACAACACTAGTACTATAGTCACGGGAAATAATAGAATCACAGCTAATAGCAACATTCACCATTATTAGAGCATCTCTTTGAAGTAAGTGGCCGTTTGAAGGAGACCTTCTTCAAAACCAATTTTCGGGCTAAAATCACTTATGGACATGAGTTTATTC
>CALHBL010000185.1 GCA_937930825.1 uncultured Bacteriovoracaceae bacterium | reverse complement strand
GTGGCATAGCTCTGGCTTAATGATACAGGTGTCACATTGGGCCAAGGAGATGAAGTTCTTATAGCTGTACCCGCCGCCATAGCTCTTCTTAATAGGTTTTCCATCATGGAGGTCATAGATTTTTCCAGTAAAGGTGAGGCTTACTTTCTTTTCTAAGAGCTCATTCATTCCAACGAGCTGATCACCCAAGGGAAGCTGATAGGGGACTGGTCCTGATGGAGGAAGTGATGTTTTCATTTTTCTGATGGTGCCAGTGACACTTAAAGAGCTCATTAAAGTTCCTCTAAGAAGGCGGCCAAGGATTTAAGGGCCATGGGAGGTATTTCATGACCTCCATCAAACTCGAAGTAATCAACTTTCCAGCTCTCATTTTCAAAGCAATCCTTAAGGGCACGGGCCATACTAATTGGCAGAACAGGATCAGAGACTCCATGACATTGAAAAATAGGAATACTTCCTTTGAGCCCGAGCATTTCGTTAAAGCGATTCTTAGCAACTAAAGTTGATGAGAGAAGTATGAGGGCCTTGGCAGAAAGAGCAGTATTAAGAGTCAACTCACAGGCCATCATAGAGCCTTGGCTAAAGCCGCCGAGGATAAATGAACCTTTGACTGTTTCACGAATAAAGTTATCCAAAAGACCACTGGCCTCTTTTAGTCCATCTGGCAGTTTTTCGCTGAAGAGGGTTTCAAAAGAATTGGTGACCATGGCGTGATTGAGGGCCTCCATATCTAAGGGAAACCAGGCCCTACCATACATCATCGGGCCAATGGGAACCTTGACAGGCCCATCGGGAAAGAGCCAATTGAATTTTTTAAATTGGGGTTGAACAGTGGCAAGGGGGGCCAGGTCTTTCATATTAGCGCCATAGCCATGGAGCATGACTATCGTTGGCAGATCTGAGCCATTGGTAATTTTAAGATATTGAAGCTCGCCGGAAGCATGCTTGTAATTAAGGATTTCGCTCATGATAAATTCGCTTTTTTATTCTTTTATAGAAGCCGTTTGTTTAATAATCTGATCAACAGCTTCAGGGTTTAAGAGAGTAGATATATCACCAAGGGTATCAATTTCACCAGCGGCAATTTTTCTTAGAATTCTTCTCATTATTTTCCCAGACCTAGTCTTTGGTAGGGCAGCAGCAATTTGCACTTTATCTGGTTTTGCTATGGGGCCAATAATTTTAGTAATCAAGGAGTTGAGCTCTTTGGCCATAATCTCTTCGTCTTGAGCAGAGCTGATAATAAAGGCGTAAATCCCTTGTCCTTTAA
This sequence comes from uncultured Bacteriovoracaceae bacterium, assembly GCA_937930825.1. Lineage (GTDB taxonomy): Bacteria > Bdellovibrionota > Bacteriovoracia > Bacteriovoracales > Bacteriovoracaceae. The sequence goes on along the minus strand of CALHBL010000185.1, from coordinate 1,784 downwards.
TTGGATGGGGATAGCCTACTACTGCACTTTCAACTACTGCTGGATGCTCATTAATAGCGTCTTCGACTTCCGCAGTTCCTATTCGATGGCCAGAGACATTAATGACATCATCAACTCTTCCGGTTATGCGGTAGTTACCTTTCTCGTCTCTTTTGGCCCCATCCCCAGTAAAGTATTTTCCTGGGTAAGTAGAAAAATATGTTTGGCGGTAGCGCTCGTGATCCCCCCAAATTGTCCGGGCCATGCCTGGCCAGGGAGATGCTATACAGAGATTACCTTCAGCACTTTTGGAGTCCTGTATATTTGCGTCGCTATCAACAAGGAGGGGCTTAACTCCGGGTAAGGGAAGTGTCGCGTAGGTTGGAATTGACTCTGTCACTCCTGCTAGTGATGAGATCATGATTCCTCCTGTTTCAGTTTGCCACCAAGTATCGACGATAGGGCAACGCTCTTTTCCTACTTCCTTATTGTACCACTGCCAGGCTTCATCATTTATAGGTTCGCCTACTGAGCCTAGAACTTTGAGTGACTTTAAACTCTTGCTCCTGACATGTTCCGGGCCACAGGCCTGTAGAGCGCGAATGGCCGTTGGTGCAGTATAGAAGTGAGTGACTTCATACTTATCCACAATATCCCAGAAGCGCCCAGCGTCTGGGTAGGTGGGAGTGCCTTCAAACATCATCGTGGTTTGGCCATTAAGAAGGGGGCCATAGGTAATATAGGAGTGGCCAGTGATCCAGCCAATATCGGCCGTGCACCAATAGAGATCATCATTTTGCATTTGAAAGACTTGCTTAAATGTTTCGGCCGCCCAGATCATGTAGCCAGCAGTTGTATGCAGAAGGCCTTTAGGTTTTCCGGTTGAGCCGGAAGTGTAGAGGATAAAGAGAGGGTCTTCAGAGTTCATGGCCTCCGGAGGGCACTTTGAATTGGCCGCTTTTAAAAGAGGCATTAACTTATGGTCTCTGCCTTCTTTATAATTTATAGACGAGCCCGTTCTTTCACGCACCAGAACAGTCTTTACACTTGGACAGGTTTCTAGGGCAAGATCAGTAATCTCTTTTAAGGGAATAGTTTTAGCGCCTCGGTAAGCTTCGTCATTAGTAATCACCATAACGGCTTCACAATCAATAATTCTCCCCGCAAGAGCTTGAGCGCTAAAGCCACCAAAGACCACGGAGTGAATGGCCCCAATGCGGGCGCAGGCAAGAACCCCAGTGAGGAGCTCTGGCACCATGGACATATAAAAGCAGACGCGATCACCTTTTTTGATTCCATGCTCTTTTAAAACATTGGAGAAGCGGCAAACTTCTGCGTGGAGTTCTTGATAGGTGAGAGTGATGGACTCTTCATCAGGAGAATTAGGCTCCCAGATAAGGGCCTTCTTATTGGCGCTGTGTTTTAAGTGACGGTCGAGGCAATTAGTTGTGATATTAGTTTGCCCACCTTCAAACCATTTAATCTCTAAGTCTGAAAAGTCGCCTGAAGAAATAGAGTCAAAGGGCCTGGACCATTGGTAAGTTTCTGCAATTCTTCTCCAATAGTCTTGAGAGTTTTCATGGGAGTTATTCCAGGCTTCACGGTAGTTTTCATAAGAAGTTATTCTATCCATCTCTTTTAATCCTCTTTTACTCAATTCATGGAGTTTGATTCTAGAGAAGTTAGTATTGGTTGAAAAGCTAATGATCACAGTGCTTCCTGTCATTTGCTGGAGCTCTTTGCATAGAGTCAGTGAAAGAGAAGAATAGACCGCTACTGGAGAGGAAATCAAGCAGCTCGCCTAT
>CALHBL010000184.1 GCA_937930825.1 uncultured Bacteriovoracaceae bacterium | reverse complement strand
CCTCTCTCCTTCTTCAAGCTGTTCTCCTAGCTCAACTTCTTGTTGAGTGTTCTTCATAATATCTTTTGCCGCCGCTAATTTTATAGAAAGCTGAGATAATTTGACTCTTAGAGAGTCTGCCTTTAAGCGCATCTTATGCTGAGTAAGGCGAATATTGGCCTTATTAAGGGCCAAGTCCCCTTTTATCTTATTCCTTTCAATGGGAATATTGAAGCCAACATAGATCTTATGATCGTTACCCTTGAGTGTTTTTGACCCGTCTCCCCTATCTCTATTATATTCGTAATTCAATCTCAATTCGGGAAGAAAGCGCGAATCAAGAAACTCATTTCTCTTCTCAAGCCCGGCGACTTCCACTTGAAGAGACCGTAGAGAAAAGTTCTCTTTAAGAAGTTTATCTATGTTGAATTGTTTTTGCTCCCAAGAAAGAGACTCCATGGTCTTTAGACTAGGAAGTGCCGACTCACCTGCAACAATAGGGTTGCCCTTATCATCTCTATAGAAGAGCGATAGATAGAGTGCGGCCATTTTCATTTGAGCAGATAGCTTTCTTGATTTCGTCATCCGTTTAACTATGTATTGCTTATTCTCGACAGCATAGATACCAGCAAGATCTCCCTTCTTAATTCTTCTTTTAAAACCAACCTGCCGTTTTTCGGCCAGCTCTAAAAGACCAAGAGCTACTTTCTCCTTCTGCCCAAGAGAGACCCAGTTCCAGTAAGCAACAGTTGCTTCTTTTTGTAGCTTCATTAAAACTTCTTTTTGCTGCCACTGGCTCTTCTCTAGACTTAATTCACTTAGCCCAAGCTTAAGCCTCTTAGCATCTATAGAGCGATTTCTTAAAAGCGCCACTGAGATACCGGCCATCAATTCACCATCATCTAGAGTTACATTCTTTCCCTCGTAACCTGGAAAGTTTCCGTCTGAAACTTTATAGCCCCCATAGATTTTTGAATTGAGTAACTGAAGAGGTTTTTCTATTTTACCTTTTAAATAGCGACTAGAGTAAGTATCACTATCTCTATTATAGTAATCAACAGATAGTTTTGAATCAAAGGAACCTGTTGCAGACCTCATCTTCTCTTGACTCATAACAATTTTCTGAGCGGCCATGAGTATTTTAGGTGCTTGAGCTCTGGTACTCCTTAAGACGTCATTTAAAGTGAGCTCTACTGCTTGTGTATAAGTACCTAAGCCTATTGCTACAAACGTAGAGATTCTACAAAACCTGAATACACTACTGATATTGTGCTTCATTATTTATCCTTCTTTTTTTTCTTCTTTTTCTTTGATTGAGGAGTAAGAGGATTAGATGTTTGCTCTACACTTGGTGGAAAGCCATTAAATAGCCTCCAAAGCTCGTAGCCTAATTTAACGGAATCAAGTAAGACCCAACCAACAACTCTTGTCCCTTGTCTTAAGAAGAGTGACTTTGGCCACTCATTCTCTTCTTCATCTGGAACGATTAAAACTCTAAACTTTCCCTTCTTATTTACTGATGGGTCAACGCTATAAACAATTCCCGGAAAAGTACCCACTGCGATTGCTGGCCAACCACTAAATTGTACCGCCGGCCATCCTTCAAACTGAAGCCTGACATGGCGACCAGGTTGGACAAGAGGAAGATCATTTCCATCAATAAATATTTCGGTCGCGGGCTTGAGGTGATCCGGTACAAATACGGCCAGGGTATCTCCTTCTGTTACAAATACAGACCCTCCTCCATGGAGAACACTTAGAACTGTTCCATTTCTTTCAGCTAAGACAAGTTGACGCTGCTGCCTTGAAAACTTAACTTCAGCTTTTGCTAGTGAAGCTGCTGCACTGGCCTCATCTGATAGGTACTTCTTATATGTAATTTTAGCCTTTTCTAGCTTCAATTGAGAACTTAGGCCCTCTTTAAAGAGCTGAGTTTGCCTTTGATAATTTCGCTCAGCGGTCTCACTCGCAATTTTTGAAACTTCATACTTTTGAAAGACGGCATCCCTTTCTATTTTTAATCTCTCTACAAAGTTAGGGTCATTGTCCACAATCTCAACAATGGGATCACCAACCTTAAGCTTATCTCCATCTTTAACAAACCACTTATTTATCCTTCCCTGTACTGGAGCATTTACATACTGAACTCTATCATTGGGATCAATTGCAGTGACTCGCCCGTCCCCCATGGAAGTTTGCTGCCATGGAGTAACTGTAAGTATCAAAATCAGTATTAGAATTGATATGACTAGCAAACGAGTCAGTATAGTCTGCCAAGAAGGAATCTTAACGACTGTTAGACTTTTAAAATATTTTCTTTCTACATTCTTCATTTGATTAGTCCCCCATCACGAGAAAAGTTAAGGACCTCATCAAAGAGAGAACTCAAGCTCGATTGACCTGAGCTCCAAACAATTAAGCCTATTCCCTGCTCCACAATCATCTCTACCAGATCTTTTTGAAAATCAGGAGGGAGCTGGTGAAATAGAGAGCTCATCACTAACCAATCAGGTTTGTTGAGCAAGACTCTACCAATCTCAAGTCTTGTTGATTCCCCTAGGCAAAGCGTAGGGGTGCCAGGGTACAAGAGTGTATCTTTCCCATTTTCCAAGATGGCTATCTTATCTTTCAATCCAACCTTAACAAGCACTTCGTTAACTTCAGCTTCACTTACATCTTCTAGGCCCCAAGTTATATTCTCACGTAGAGTTCCTTCTATTATTCTTGGTGACTCAATAAGGTATATCCTCTCCCTGTAAGAAACAGGAGAGATATGGGCCAAGTCAACTTGTCCATAGAATAAGTGACCCGTTTCAGGCTCAAGGTGGCCATGAATCAACTTTAGAAAGGCCCTTTGGGTAGCATCAAAATCTTCATTGAGTAAGTAGCTCTTGCCTACAGAGAATTTAGCATCGAAGTGATAACTAGTATTATTGTAGTTAACGTCTACTTTATTGAAGTTAATATCTTGCTTTCCTGTGGCCAACTCTCCTGAGTCGAATTCCCTCTCTTCTTCTAGAACGCCAAAGTCTGCAATTTTATCTAAAGCCGCATGAAGATCATACAGAGACTCAAGGTAGCCACCAGCTTTTGCAAACCCAGATAGGATAATGGCCACAACGATCTCTGCAGCAACAAGTTGCCCAAGCGTAAGCTGCCCTTCAATCACAAGGAATCCACCCAGGCCTAAAATGATCGCACTCATAAAAGCATAGAGGCAGAGCAGGATAATAATTTGCCGAAATAATAAGCTGAAGTGCTTCGTTCTCTTTTCTAGGTATTCATTAATTTTCTTATCTGTTTTCTTATAAGCTGCTATTCGCCCACTTTGAAAATTAAAGAGAGTATTACTTTGGGCCAATTGCTCTAACCAAGCAGCAACCTTATATTTTGCTTTAGATTCCAGAATAGCTGTTTCTAAAGCTTTCGGCCCGTATAAGAACCAAACAAGAATAAGGAGACCAATCAAAATTAAATCAAAGACTAAGAAGTAAGGATGATAAAAGGCCAGGAGTAACATTCCGGTAATTGTTTGGAGCAAGAGGCTGAAGCCATCAACAAGAAGCTTCGCACCTTTCTTTTGAACAGTCATTATTTCAAAGTAACGATTAACCAGATCCCCTGTGTAAACAGAGCTTAAGCTTGAAGCTTTTGACCTTAAAATTCTTGTAGAAATTTCAATCGTATTACGGGTGTAAAAATGTCTTTGAAAATATTCAATGGCGAGATCTTGCAGCCCTTTTAAGATTCCTGAGAAAACAAGAAGGGAGAGAAGTAACACACTCACAACAATCAACGGCTGCTTGAGAACCGCAAATGTAACGGTGTTAACGAGGGCCTGAACAGAAATAGGGATGGCCAGGCTTAGTAAACTAATCCCGCAAGCATAGGTAAAGCTCACCAAATAGAAACTTTTCTCTGGGCGAAGCATGGTGCTCCAAAGTGTCCAGCCAGAGGGCTTTACAAAATTATTACGAGAAGTCTTATTCACTTGAGCTCCAATACTTTCAAGATTTTAGGTTATTATCCCTATAATTTACCCTCTTCAGCTCTTCTTGCCCAACCTCAATTTTGAAACTTTTCTAGACAAGAAAGGAGCTTGGCATGCTAAAAAACTTTAAGAGCTTATTTACTGCCTCAATTTTCTGCCTCCCTCTTCCCTGACCAAATCCTGACACTCTTCACAAAGAATGCTCTAAGTTATGAATTAATAGTTAATATTTTGAAGGTATCTCTAATACCGACAAAAGAGATCAGATAAAGTGTTAAAATTATACTCAATTATTAAGACAAGTTTTTTGTTATCTACCCGATAAGGAGACTATGACCAAGCGTAAATATAGGGCCCATTCACAGACAATTACCAAATCCATAATCACATTTGGCATAAGCTTATGCTTAACTCTCTCATCATGTGTTCCTACTCAGAAGGCCCGCTCAGAAAGAAGTAAGACTGAGCAAGGGATTACCACCCCCGCTAATCCTGATAATTCAGGAATAGGAAGTGGTGCTGGCCCGTCTGACGGAGACTTGAGTGGAGACGTTGAAGGCACTCTCGTGACTGGACGCTCAGAACTGCGCCATATTATCGATCCTTTTTCTGGAACATTTAAAACTAAAGTCACTATCCCTAAGAACTATAAAGGCATGCTCTACCTATCTGGCCTTAATATTACGGGGCTAAACGATCAGGAAGTAAAAGTACGCTTTCGCTTCGGTCGAGAAAAAGAAGAAATCATCATTCCAGCTACAATTGGCAGAGCACC
>CALHBL010000183.1 GCA_937930825.1 uncultured Bacteriovoracaceae bacterium | reverse complement strand
CATGCACTAAAGATTTAGCATCAGCTTTCTTAGCGAGGCGCTTCTTCTTCTTCATCTGCCGCTTCTGATGCTTCTCTTCTCTTTCTTTATAAACGGCATCAATTTTCTCTTGAGCAATTCTCTTCTTCTTTTCATCTATTTCTTTAACTGTTTCAAAGTAAGTACCTTTTCTAAAACGACTAAAGGCCCTATTGTCTGCAGCACTACAACCTTGAGCACCTTTCATATGAAGGTTGATCGACTTCTTAGGCGAATCATACTCAATCTCTTTTTTGATTGTCCCATCAGTGTTAAGACCAATAACATCAAGAAGCTGCTTCTTAGTCATCATTCTATAGCCACCAGGCTTGATACCTTCAACGGTAAGGCCACCAATAGCAATTCTCTTGAGCTTATCAACAGTCAGTCCACAAGCTTCACAGAGTCTTCTAATCTCTCTATTTCTTCCATCTGTTAAACGAAACTCTAACCATGTTTTTGCATGAAGCTGCTTAATAACTCTAACAGATTTTGGCTTTAAGAAACCAACTTCTGAACGAACTCCATTACGAAGTTTTTTTAGAATTTCTGCTGTCACAGCACCAAAGACCTTTACTTCATAAACCTTATTAATATTTTCTCTTGGGTGAATAATCGTATTGGCGACTTGCCCATCATTTGTCATGAGAAGCAGTCCTTCAGAGAGGTAATCAAGTCTGCCGACGGGATAAATTCGCTCAGTCACATCTTGAACAAAGTCCATCACCGTTTTACGCCCTTCCGGATCATTAAGAGTAGTCATCACTCCGCGAGGCTTATGAAGAAGAAGGTATAACCGCTCAACATTTCCTGTATCCACAGCTTCACCATCTATAACGATTGCATCATCACTGGGGTTAACCTTAGTACCAAGAGTTCTAATCAACTCGCCGTTGACTTCGACTCTTCCTTGGATAATTAAATCTTCAGCTTTTCTTCTGGAGGTAATACCAGCATCTGCAATTGCTTTTTGGAGGCGCACAAGATTTTCTGTGGTCATGATTTCTTCCAATCCATCTCTCGACGGTTTATATTTTTGTATTAACGATAGAGGGGCAACTTAACGAAGTTTACGACCCTCGTCAATAATCAACGTAAGAGCTACTCGTTGCTATCTATCTGATTTTCTTGATCTTTAAAGTTTTTAGACTCTTCAGGCAGCTTATCTTTCATAAATTCAAGATCAAAGTCCATCGACTTGGCCTTCTCGATCATCTCATCTGTCTTGGCCTCTAATTGCTCTTCTCTTTGCTCAATTGCTTCATCTCTTAAGCCTAGCTCACCCTCTTCAAGCTTATCTCCGGTCAATCGCTCAAAAGCCTGGTCTAAGGCTTTAGAAAGCTCTGCGGCTTCATCCTCATTCTCTTCAAGAAGGTCAATCCCTGAAATAGCTTCAGCTTCTTCCTCCTCCTCAATGGGGAGTCCAGTATCGAGGTCTATCATTTGAAAGTCCCCTTCTTCGGACTCTTCAGGCGTATTAAATGGACCTTGAGTGAAATCACTAATCACCTGCGGGTCGGCCGACTCACTCATCATTTCAGATGCCTGTGCTTCACTATTAGCGTCAATAATAACTTGCTTAGAGACGTAGTCTTCCAAAATATCAAAGGCAGTAAGTGGCTTACCATCAGTAGTATCACCTTTGATTCTTTGTTTCTCACTCATTTTAAGAGCACTTGTGAACTTAGTATCAGCAGCAATTTCCTTAATGGAAGCAGCTAAACTATCTAGCTCATCAATATCATCAAAGACAAAGCGAGATTTATCACCGTTAGTAACAATAGTTTTAATATCAGAAATTTTACCTACATTATTCTCTATTGATTCTTGAAGTTCATTCTCAGTTGGTAAGTCTCCAATATTGGCGAGATTAAAGACTTCCAAGAACTCAGGTGTTGTCCCATAGAGAACTGGTCTACCCATTTCATCTGAACGGCCAATAACTTTTGCCAGCCTCTTATCAATAAGACCTCTTACTATATGGCCAGAATCAACGCCTCTTATTTTATCAACTTCAGTTTTTGCTACTGGCTGCTTGTAAGCAATAATCGCCAGAACTTCTAAAGCTGTTGGAGAAAGAACGAGAGAGTTTACTTTGAAAAGATCTTGAACATACTTTGAGTAGGTTGCTTTTGTTCTAAACTGATAGCCCTCTGCTACCTCAACCAAACGCAGACCATGATGACGAGCTTCATACTCACTCTGCAAGCGAGATAGTGATTCATGAATTACTCTTAAAGGCATATCCTCATCTATTAAACTCTTTATTTTACCAATAATAACCGGCTTATCACTCATGAAAATAACTGTTTCAATGGCCCCGCAGAGAGTATCAAAGTTGAGCCCCGTTCTGGCCTGCCAAAGTTGATCTTCTTGTTTCTCATCATCGAGAAATTCTAGGTCCATTTCAAGAGATTCTTGACCAGGATAGAGAAGATCCGTCTCCCCAGGCAACTGAGGATGAAGATCCCATTCTTCAAGACCTTCTTGCTCAATCGCTGTGGCCAGTTGCGCTTCTTCAGCCACGTTACTCTTTAGTTCTTCATTCTCGCTTGTGTGTTCCATGTCTCTACCTAATTCAAATTCTTATTGTAAAGTATCAGATATTGCCTCTTGCTCAATCGTGCCTTTACTTAGTTCAGCTCTATTTGTTTCTTCAATTAAAATCTTTTCAAGCTCCTGCTCTGAAGGAGTGCTATTACCCTCTTCTTCCTCAAAGCCATTTGCACTCTCTACATCAAAATCATCCAGTGATTTCATTACTTGAACATAGATAGAACCAAAGTCTTCATTTTGAAAAATAGTCAGTCGCTTCAGTCTTGCTAGCTCTAAGAGTGAAATAAAAGTGATCACAATATTATCAGTACTATTTCCACCATCAGACTCTATCAGCGTAGTAAAATCAGTTTTCTCACCTACTTTTAAATTCGACTTCAAGAATTCAAGCTTTTCTTTTATTGAAAGCTTCTCTCTTTTAATAACAGTGTATTTGCGCTTCTCTTTTATGATGAAATCAACCATGGCACCCGTTAATTTTTCAACTTCCATAGGTACTAAGATAGAATTCACAATCGCTTTTCTATTTATTTTGGGCTTTACGAAAATCTCACTTCCCTTTCGTGGAAGCGCCCAAAGTAACTCTCCCATCTTCTGATAATGCTGAAGCTCTTCAAGACGCCTAATAAGCTCAGACTCTGAAGTAATATTAAGCTCTCCATCAGAGCCCTCTTTCAAGCGAGAGGCTTCTTCTTCAGTAATTGCTGTCTTAGACTTCAAAAGTAGTAAAGTCGAGGCCAAGAAGAGATAATCCCCAGCAACGTCAAAGTTAAGCTCGCGCATTTGAGAGAGGTAAATTAAATATTGCTGAGTTATTTTTGTAAGATCTAACTTTCTAATATCCATCTCTTCTTTTTGAACTAAGAGAAGAAGGAGTCCTAGGGGACCATCAAAATGATCCGTCTTAACCTGTATGGTCGTATCAAGCATAGTCTTCCTTTCCTAGGCCAAGAGATTCATAAAGAGATTTAAAACAAAATTACCTAATATTAGAGCTGGCATCATGAGGTAACTCAATGCATTCGTCATCCACAATAAGAGAATTAAAATAAAAGAATACTGCCCTAGTTGCTCATACTTTCTAGCCTGGTTGTAATCAAGAAAGGTCGTCACCATTTTTGAACCATCCAAAGGAGGAATAGGGAGAAGATTAAAAACTGCTAACACCAGGTTTATAAGAAGCGAGCTCTTTAACATTGAGGTGATAACGCTTCGATAAGCAAACTCTGAAGGCAGATTGTGATAGGCCATAGCAAAAGCTAAGGCAGAGACTAGAGCTAAGATTATATTGGCCAATGGCCCAGCAAAAGCAACCCAGAATATACCCGCTTTATGATTTTTAAAACGACGAGGATCTACGGGAACTGGTCTGGCCCAACCAAACATGACTCCGCCAGTAACAGCGCCTATCAAAGGAAAGAGCAGTGTACCAATGGGGTCAGCATGAACCACAGGATTTAAACTGAGTCTTCCCTGAGCCTCAGCTGTGCTATCACCGAAGTAGAGGGCCATTCTAGCATGGGCCCATTCGTGAAAAACGATGGCAAATAAGAAACCGGGGAAGCCAATGGCAATATTGTAGATAATATCCTGCATAGGCCTTTAAACTTATCACTCATCTACACAGGGTGACAACAAACAACACAGAGTATCATATGATGAAAAACACCCGAAGAAGAAGAGTTTTCAATCCTTCTTCTTCGGGTGTTATTCACGATGACCCAGAGCCCCAAGAGATAACTCCATCCAGGCCACCTTGAAAAATCATTTATACGGCCAATTCCGAGTTAGAATTTAGAGCAACCTTCTCAATAAAGGCCTCTAATCTTCTGCTGCACTCAAAGCTTTGGTGCTGAAAAATGCCTCGAAAATGCCCATCATCGGTCTGTTTTATAAGCGTAATTTCTATTTGAATCTCCTCCCCAGGCAAGTGAAGGAGGAATCTTTTCACTCTCTTCAAAGAAGGATGATCTTTGAAGGAGGTATAGAGCTTACAGCCAGAATTATTGATATCTACAATACTTATAGGAACAAAAACACCATTACCTGAATCAAGGTAGCCTACATCATTTAAAGACCATCGAGGCTCCATTCGCATTCTCTCTTTTGGAAATTCCCTACCTTGATAAGCTTCGACATCTTTCATTCGGTTGAGGGGACGATCGGAAATAAAGCGGCGGTAAAGACGGGTAAGAACATCTTTCTTCTCTAAACCTAAGAGATGATCAGCCCCTTTAACGATAACAAAGCTCGAGTTGGGGCAACTCTTAGCAAGCTCATAGCACTGATAAGGAGTCATGAAATTATCAAACTCTCCTCCAATTACAAGAACAGGACACTGAGGAGCTCGAGGTAAATCCCCGTGATCCATAAATCTGGTATTCATAGCATTAAACTTTTCTTTCTCATCATGGTTTAAAGCTATGAGAGAGTCATAGAGCGCCTTCTTGAGCACTTCAGAATTTTCAACTTTATGTCTATGGCTGAAATTCATTATATTCAGCACAATACTCGAAGCAAATCTATCCGTTGCGTTTGTGGCCAAAAGACTCAAAGACTCCTCAAGTGTCACTCGCACTGAGTCTCTCAACTTTCTAGTCACTCCACCAATCATCAGCCTACCTACTCTTTCAGGAAATAGTGAGGCAAAGCAATAACCTATGGGGGAACAATAGGAGAGCGCAGCAATTGAGCACCTCTCTATTCCCTGTCCATCGAGAAAACCTTTGAGTATTTTAGAATACTCAATATAGCTAATATCATGAGACTTACTTAAGTTAGTCCCAAACCCAGGCAGATCAACGAGGTAGACAGGGACATCTTTGGAGATTTGTTTTAACTCATATTGAAAGTTAGCAATTCCCTCGAAGGCGCAGCCTAGAATAAGTAAAGGTGTTTTATGGGCCATGCTCGGGACTGTCTGAGAAACGTAGGCCACTTTGTGTCCTGCAATCTCAATATAAGTGGGAGAAAAGAAGTCTGTCGAATCGTTTAACTGAATGAGCTTCATCCTAACCTCCAAAAACCTAATTGCGGTCTTGGCCAAAGGATAGCAGACAAACGCAAGGCGTCAAAGTTGTAGCGATTACTAAATATCCGCTTCCATATATCAGCAACTTTTAGCTCATTAGCCACGAAAGAGGGGCAGTTTTATAAAAATGAGAAGCTGCGCTGTTTCTCATAAGGCCCGTAATTGACCTGACGAATCGTCCCAAATTGAGCTTTTTTATGAATTTGTCCCCTCCCCATCTTCTTTTTTGTTACAATTAATTATGTCAGGAAGACAATTATAAAGGCTAAATATTGAAGCTAGGACTGTTTCTCGTATCTCTTCTCTCACTGCAAATAACTCTTGCAGATGAAATTGATGATTTCTTAGAAGATTTTGATAAATCAAAAGAGGCCATCAATATAGACCTTGAAGAGAGAACTGGAGCTGAGTTTCAAGTTATTGATAAATTAACTAAAGAAGAGCAAGACTATCAAAAGGCAATCTTCAATCCTCCTCGTTTTAAGAAGAGAAAAGTCATTATTTCCTCAGAGCCCTATATCGCTCAACTCAAAGCAAATTCCATTTTAAGAAAAATTAACTCAAAGGAAGTTTTCAGAGTAAAGAGGCCTATTGTTGTTAAGGCACTTGAGAAAATGATGGGGTCTCAGTTTGTCACAATTCTTAATAAAGAAGGTAAGGGTATTTATACCACTGAAACTTCAAATGCTATTAATATCGAAAATGAAGTTGCCCTTCACCCAGAGTTCAACCCTAAGAAAGTTTATATGAATAAAACAAATTACAATCTAGTCGATACTGAAACTAGATTTCGGCACTTCTTTAGCTACCACTTTGAATCTATGCGCTCTAATTACTTCCCAACTATTTACAGAGGAACCACCCAAACATCTCAAGGAAATACTCTTGAAAGTAAGAACTACCTTATCTCCAATAGATTCCCCATTCAATTTGGCTTTAATCTCAATTACAACTTCGGCTACTGGGAAGACCCTTCCGTAGGAACTGTTACATGGCAGGGGCTTTTCATAGGCCCAAGCATAATGGGAACTTTTTGGAAAAAGGAAGGTACTCGCTGGAATGCCCACTTCAATGGCTTTAAGTCAGTTTTTCATCAATCGCAAAAAGATCCTGACATCCATAAGTTCTCAACTCTTGGCATCCAATTTGAGTTAGAAAAAGAAATAGACCTTTCAACTGGAAGCTATACTCTTGGCATCAACTCAAGATGGAGTAGATCTAGTGTAAAGGAAGCGACAGAATATCTACAAAATGAAGCTCTTAAGGGGCAAGTTATTAGCTTTGGTGTCTACCTTAGCTATAAGTTTGACTGGGTTGTTAAATGAATAAAGGATCTCTACTTTTAATTTTACTCTCTCTTCTTCCTCACCACACCAGTGCCGGTAATGGGATCATCACAACACTTGAAGCTCCCCTCTTTCACGAAGAATCAATAGACAGCAGAGTTATTCAATACGCAAGAAAAGGTCAGAAAATATATATTCATAATAAGCACTTTGTGAATGGGCCTCTCGAAGTTACTTATGAAGAATCTGATAATAGCTCACAGGAAACAAATCCCGATATCATGTACGATGATAGTAAAGAACAATACTATGAAACCAGAGATAATATGGGCCAAAGAGCTTTTATCTCTCGTTACTATGTAAAACTCATTACGGATGACCAGCGAGAATTCAATCAGAATATTACACCTTACGATCCTGATCCGAATGACTACAGATTAGAAGAGCCTCTCCCGAAGAATTATCCACTTATCAAGAAAGAAATGTACCGTGCCACCTTAAGCTTAAGTGCAGGACCTGATCTAAGAAGTAATTACAACTACAGTGAAGTCCTTGAAACGGAAGACTTTTCTAATCGCTATGGCTTTAATATTTCCTTTGGAAGAAAAGCTAATTGGGATAAGAAAGACCGCTTCTACTTTGGGGCCATATTTCACGGATGGACAGCACTTTCCAAGTTTGAGCTCTACGATGGAAGAAGGGCCAAGGAAATCAAGTCTCAATTAGGTATTGGGCCTTTCGTTAGCTATGACGTATGGAAATCTTCTAAGAGCAAAGTGACGGCCTTGGCTTCAATTAGCCTCAACTATACAAGAAATACCGTAGAGCAAACTTCACAGGACTCCCTAAAAGAGCAACGCCTCTTCAGCTCCCTTTCTTTCACTCCGAGAATTGCCACTTTCTATCAAATTAAAACCGTCATACCCAACTTAGATTTTATTGCAGGTGCTGACCTACAGTTCTATCTCCCTCAAGAGCTCAAGAGTACCTCTGCTCCCGAGCTAGAAGTATTTTGGCAAGATCAGGGCTCTCCTCAAGACAGTATTTCCATTCCTTTTACGGCCAGTTGGTCGGCCTTCATAGGAATTCAAAGTAGGTATTAGTGAAAGAGTACCTGACTATTCTACCTACCTAATAATAAGAAGAAATCATCATAATTTCCATAACTTAGTAATATTAAAAAAACTAAAGTAATGACGCAGTAATCCGAAAAGAGTTATGAGCATAAGGAATATGCGTCTAAAAACTCTAGGAGGAGTTATGAATACAAATCTTAAAAATGAAGTTCTATTTCAAAAACTAGGTGAAACTTGGTTTGTTTTTACTGAAGTTAATGGTGATGTTATCTACTCTCAACTTCCAGCTAATATGGATCCCCACAGCACAAAATTAGAGCTATATGAAGTTATTGAAGAGCATATGGTTAAAGTTGCTAACAATGACCCTTCAAGAGAACAATCAGCATAATAAGGCTTAAATATGGGCGCAAAAAATAGATTCAATGGTCTCTTTGAGCAAAAAACTCAAAAGACACCATCAGCTCAGAAGTCCTCGCAAGAGAAGTCTGAAATCGAGATTATAAGAAGACAAATTCAAAAAACAATAAAGAGTAACCCTGACATGGCAAAGAAGGCCGCCATGATAATTGAACGAATGCTCGAAAAGTCTAAAGGCAAGTAGACCCTAATAAAATTCATTGTGACAAACAGCTCCATCAAATGGGGCTTTTCTTTTTCTGGCAAGCCAACATTTTGAGAGTTACAATGATTGAGTTCATTTTTTCAGGAAATTTCTATGGCCGTCTCATTCTATAACTTTCATGACCTCCACCACCTTAACTTTAAAAAAGAAGTTAAGGCGAGATTAAATCATATCATTGATAATAATGCCTTTGTTGAAGGTGAATACAACTCAGCTTTTGAAAAAGAATTCGCACAGATGCAAGGAACTAAGCACTGCCTTCTCGTTGCCAATGGAACAGATGCTCTTGAGATTTCTCTTAAAGTTTTAGGAGTTGGCCCGGGGGATAAAGTAGGAGTTCCTGGGATTACATTCTATGCCAGTGCTGAAGCCGTCATTAATGTTGGCGCTACTCCAGTTTGGATAGACGTAGATCCAGTTGCTGGTCTCATAAGCCCAAAGTCCCTTGAAAGTGTTCACAGATCTCACGGTCTTAAAGCTGTTATGCCAGTTCATATTTATGGACTACCAGCTCCCATGAAAGAAATTAATGATTTCTGTAGAGCACAGAAAATAGCGATCGTAGAAGACGCGGCCCAAGCCCAAGGAACTTACTATGAA
>CALHBL010000182.1 GCA_937930825.1 uncultured Bacteriovoracaceae bacterium | reverse complement strand
CAAGGCTACTTTAACTCTCCTGATATCGTTCTCTTTACTAACCATGATGAGATTGGAGCTGAAATCGAGAATACTTACCGTCTTCATAAAGACTTAACTTCGAAAGGTAAGAAAATCTGGTTTCATGCAGGAGAATTTAGTGACTCCTTGGCCCTAAGCCACCTTTCAGGAGAAATCCCCTTCTACTTTAATCTCTTTAAAAACCTTCCCCATGCCATGCTTGAGCTGAGAACTAAGTCAGTAAATATTAGAGAACTTATAAAGCTTACTCCTCTTCAAAATATTATCACTAGCTACTCTCTTTCTCCCCGCGAGCGAATAAAGAAAACGGACTTAAAGACTCCCCCCCTTTCCGCCCGGCTGAAGGCACTAAAAGAGCTTCAAGAAAAGAATTTCCCCGTGGCCATTCACCTTGACCCTGTTATTCATGAAGATAACTTTATCCAAACGTACGAAAACTTAGTCAAACAGATTGCTGACTCTTTGGATATTTCTAACATTCGTTATATTTCAATAGGCGTTGTACGTTTTACAACAAAAGTATTCCATCAAGTTAAAAAGAACTATCCTGAATCTGATCTCTTGGCCGCAGAGTTCCGCTCTAGTTTCGATGGCAAGGTACGCTACCCTCGGCCCTTTCGCCTATGGCTCTTGGGAAAGATTAAAGATATTTGTATCAATAAAGGTTTTAACGAAGATCAAATTTACCTTTGTATGGAGTAGTGCCTCAATATTGTAAGTCCTGCACTAAGATAATCAATCTTCTTAGTTCGTCCTGAAAAGCTTTCTTCTTGGCAACCTCTGCTTCTACGATCCCTTTAGCGTCATCATAGTTTAAACTTCTTTTGATCAGTTCACTTTCATTCTGTATTCCCTGTAAAATATCCGCCCGAAATCTGCGAAACTCTTGAAGCTCGGAAGAGTCAGGGCCTAAGGCCATGAGTATAGGAAGAACAATCCCGCTTGCTTTAGAAAAGGCATTCCAGCTGACAAACTCTGCCTCGCTCTTTGCAAGCAATAAGAAAGGGTCAATAAGTACTTTTATATTCCTCCATTGCTTAATCTTTATCGCTTCTAAAGTGCTTGAGAGTGCAATGCCGATATTGGAAGCCTCAGAGCAGCCAGATAAACTTTCGGAAATTTTTAAAAAATCACTTTTCTTTAGAGACAAAGACCGAGACAAAGAGCTGTAGCTAAATAATTCTATGTAAGCTTTGTACTTATCATTAGAAATAAGAAACTCATTCGTAATGTAATTTAACTTACGGCTCAACTTTCTTTTATTTTCGAAGACTGAACTATTGGGATCAAAGAAGTCCCCTAATCTTCTAAACTCATTGAGACTATCCTTACAAATCTCAACTTTCTTTTCTTCTAAGTCCCTCAGCTGGTACTTCTTCCCGCTTCTTGCAGTGTCCACAGTTACAGAGAGCCTCTTTCTTTTTAAAGAGTCTTGTGTCTCTCTTACTGCTAGCTCTGCCTCTTTAATTTCCGACTCACTTAGGGAGTCATCTGAAGTAAAGTTAAGTGAAGTGAAGTGAACAAGTAAACTACTCGCGAGAATTACAAGAGAGAGGAATAGGCCAATTTTCATATGGATTTTCATAGGTTACACTCAACCGCTTTGATTTTTCCTGTAGGGACAACCTAAGTCCGTTCAGTATAGCGATAAGGGAAAATTCTTACAAATGATTAGCTAATGACGGGGATGGGGCCATAGAAAATCTAGAACAACACCAAATAGACCAATTAAGAAAATATGGCTTCCAGCACTTTCCTCTTGAGCTAGACAAGCAATGGGAGGAGCTTGCTAGGGCCGAAAAGTACCCTGAATTAGAACACAAGATGCAAGAGGATCTCCTCAATCAAGGGAGCTTGGGAGTGCTTGTAAACTCAACTTTCAAATCCCTAGAGATTCCTGGAAGCCCCGAAATTGAGCATATGCTTGCTCTGAGAAAAGGGCCTGAAGACCAGGAGCTTGAAGGAATCTGGCATGACGATTCTTCCCGTCACTTCGCCATCAGCCTCTCTCTTAGCCTGACACCAGAGCTAATATGCGGTGGAGAACTAGAAATTCGCCGTTTTCGTGAGGAAGAAAGTATGAATTCCCTTTCTGGGTCACGCCCTTTTGGCCTGGCCAGCGTCTTTCTCACCGGAAAATATGGCTTTGAGCACCGAACGAGGAGGGTAACATCTGGAAATCGCTTGGTCCTCGTCCTTTGGGTTTCTTCAAGCCTAATAAATACGTAGTTTTTTCTTAAATGGTCATAATCAAGCTTGCCCTTTTTAAATCTAAGTTTTATATTACGTAGCCTAAATGTCTTGAATTATGTTTCAAAAAGGATCATGTTATGTCCCGCTCTTGTGATTTAACCGGAAAAAGAAGACTCGTTGGAAATAAAGTTTCCCACGCGAAAAATAGAACTAAAACTACTCAAAAGCCTAATCTTCAGACTAAGAGAATCTTTGACCCTGAAACAGGTCAAACGATTAAATTACGTCTGTCTACTAGAGCTATTAGAACACTAGATAAGGTTGGTTCACTTTCTAAATTTTTAAGAAAGTATCGTCACCTCTTCGAAGCCTAAACCAAATACCCAACTAAGAAAGTCAAGAAGCCGTATCATAAGAATACGGCTTTTTTGTTGCGTATTTATCTCATGATTACACGCCTCCTTGTCGATAAGCTATAAAGCTTATGAACAAAATACTAGATAAAATCGCATATTCTTTCATTTCGAAGAACACTGAAATGTCTGGCCTTGAAAAGATCAAGGCCCGTGTCTTGGTTAACACTTGCTTTCTTACCTCACTTATTCTCTTTCTAGAGGGACTACACCTCTACTTAAGAACAGACAAAGCGCCAGTACTCATAACGATTGTCATCTTGTGTGTCTTAAGTATACCGATGCTGCTTAAGAAAACTGGTGAGTTAAGAGGAGTATCCTTTATTCTCCCTCTATTGATCATCACTACTTTTCCACTGATGACCTTAACTCAAAACGGACTTGGCCCTTCAGTCATGCTCTACTTCCTTACTCTTCCTCTTATTTCACTCTACTTCACTGGCCCCAAGAATGGACTGATCTTTACTCTGATAGGATTAGTGACTCTCATCACAGGTCTCTATCTTCACTCAAGTGGCCATGAGATCCCCCTCTTTTCAAAACTTGCAAATGAAGTTGTTCTCCATACAGGAGTGACCCTTATTTGCCTCTATTGCCTAATCACCTACTTCACTTGGCACTATGAAAGAAGCCTTATTGATACAAGAGACAGAGTGAAAGTGAGTGAATCAAAAGCATTACAAGCAAATAAAACCAAAGATATATTCTGGGCCAATATGAGCCACGAAATTAGAACCCCTCTAAACGGAATTTTAGGTATGACTAACCTTCTCCTAGATTCTCGATTAAACCAAGATCAAGAAGAATTAATTGAAATTATTCGAGACTCATCTGAGAACCTCAATATTATTCTCTCAGATGTAATAGACTATTCTAAAATGGAGAGCAATGAATTAGAAGTCTTGAAAAAGCCCTTTTCTCTGCACAAGTGTTTAGAGCAAGTTGTAAGCTTATTCGAGCATGCTGCAAAAGAAAAAAGAATCAATCTCTCCTACAGTATCGACAGTGATGTCTCTTGTGGGATTCTTACTGATGAGAGTAGACTACGGCAAATTCTCATCAATCTTGTTGCTAATGCCATTAAGTTTACAGATCAAGGCTTTGTAAAAATACTAGTAGAAAAAGGCACCAAGAAGGATTTATTAAATTTTATCATCGAAGACTCAGGAATTGGAATACCTCTTGATAAGCGAGATAAGCTTTTCGAACCTTTTAGCCAAATTGATGATGGAAGCTCACGAAGATATGGTGGAACAGGACTAGGTCTTACCATTTGTAAGAAGCTTCTTGAGATTCTCGGCGGTAAGATTAGAGTAGAAAGTAGGCTTGGCGAAGGCTCCATCTTTAGTTTTAACTTAAGGGCAATGCCAGTACAAATTAAGTCACGCCAGCGCACCACTCAGTCTACTACCCAAGAAGCCCTTCAGTTAACTAGAACTCTCTCTTTAAGAATTTTAGTTGTGGAAGATAACCCCGTAAACAGACGCCTTATCATTAGTCTGCTTAATAAGAATGGCTTCAGTCCCGACTATGCTGAAAACGGCCTAGAGGCTGTAGAGTTAACTCTGAAGAATACTTATGATCTCATTTTTATGGATATTCAAATGCCTGAAATGGATGGAATCACTGCTACTCGCAAAATTATAGAAAATAATCCCGTAAAGCGGCCAAAGATTGTTGCTGTTACTGCAAATGTCTTACAAGAAGACAGAGATAGATGCTTTGAAGCAGGAATGGATGACTTCATGGCAAAGCCTATTAATAATAATATTCTCCTCGCTATTTTGGAGAGATATTCAAAGCAAGTCCTAGAAATTAAAAGCGCTTTTGATGACTACGAAGAAAGTAGTTACAACGGAAATGGAGTCGACTCCCTCGCTTTTAGCAGAAAGATTTCTCCATCGGAGAGCTACCTACACTTTGATGCTAGAGAACTTCTTGATAACTTTGGCGATGACCTCTTTGTCATTGAGACTATCGTTGAACAATTTGAAGAGAGCTATAGAGGTGATATAGAAAGCCTTGAAGACAATCTTAGCAGTAAAGACTTTGAAAGCTTGCAACTCAAGGCACACTCACTAAAGGGCAGTTTTGCTTCACTCTTTTGCAAGAAGGGGCTTAGCCTCTCCATCCAGTTAGAAAGATTAGCAAAGAATACAGAGTACGAAGGTGTAGAAGATCTAATTATAGAGATAAAGTTATTGTCTGAAGAGCTTGTAGGGGAATTAGAAGTTTTCTTAGATCAGCGTAAGGCAGCGTAAATCCCCCCCAATCTACTAGAGATTGAGAGGGTGATTATTTGAGTAATATTTCTTATTGGTACTGAATCTCATCGATATAGAATCCCCAATCAACGACTGAATAATCCGATTTAAAAGTTACTGTTACAGAATCTCCTTTAACGTGAAGTGTTCTATAGCTTGACCCTGAACCAGTAAGTTGTTCGACGACTTCTCCGTTCTTGTCTGAAATTTCTAGGAAGTCATAACCAGTTTCAAACTGATAACGGTTAACAAGAATTCTCATAAACTTTGCTCCAGGCTGTCTGAAAGTTCGAGTCATCGTTTGGTTATTACCATAAGGATGGCTTGTCTCCCATCCTCGAACGATGTCACGTCTTAACCAGCTATTAGCATCAGGTTCGCTCAGAACAGGACGGTTATTTGTTAAAAGGTTGTAAACATCCATTCGTCCACCACTCATGATTTTACCACTATAGGCACTACCACTAACTGCAGTTTCCATAAGCCTCTCTTTCAAGTCTTTAAAACTAAGTCTTCCTTCAACAGAAAGTAATAGACCAATCCCACCAGAAACATGGGGTGTTGCCATAGAGGTTCCCGAATAAGAAGAGTAGCTGTTACCAGGTATAGTAGAGAGGATATTTTCCCCAGGTGCTGCGATATGCACTGTCGACTTTCCATAAGAAGAAAAGTTTGAAAGCTTATCCTGAGCAGTATGTGAAGCAACTGAGATGATATTATCTACCCTATAGTTTGCTGGGTACGAAGCGGTGATATCATTATTATCAGTCGAGTTTCCGGCAGCTGCTGTAAAGACAATACCAGCATTAGCAGCATTTTGAATGGCGTCTTTTAGAGCTTGAGAGTAACCGCCTCCACCCCAAGAGTTTGACATGATATCAACATTCATCTTTGTAGCATAATCAATGGATTGAATTGCTGTTTCTGTAGAACCCGAACCTGAGTCGGTTAGAAATTTAACCCCAACAATCTCAACGTCGGCCATAACACCTGCTACACCAATGAGATTATCATGAGAGGCCCCAATCGTTCCTGCACAGTGAGTTCCGTGGCTATTCCCATCCATTGGGTCACCGTCATTATTAGCAAAATCATATCCATGGATATCATCTACATAACCATTTCCATCATCATCAACACCAGGACGGCCATTTTTCTCAGCAGTGTTCACCCACATATTCTCTCTTAGGTCTGGGTGTCTATAGTCAACACCAGTATCAATAACTGCAATTCGAACTGACTTTGACCCTTTAGTAATCTCCCAGGCCTTAAGAGCATTTATATCTGCTCCTTCCACTCCAGGTCGACCGCCAGGATCATTACTCCCAGTATTTTGAAGACCCCAGAGACTCGAGAAATTTTCATCATCAGGAGTATAATTCAAGGGTTTACGTGACTTGAAGATATTATCAAGACTGACTATTTTGCTCGGAGCAATTAATTTATAGATAAAGTTAGGCTCTGCATATTCAACATTAGGATCATCATTCAAGGCCTCTAAAACTGAGTCGAGACTTTTCTGATTAGAATCATAACGAGCTATATGGATATTTCCATAAGAGAGCTTCACTGTTTTCTTAATTTCTGCACCAACGCTCTTCAAACTCAACTCAGAGCTCTTATCTATGCCTCCCTTATATTTGATGATGATCTCACCTTTTACATGGGGATAAAGAGTTGCGAAGCTTGGCTGAGCAAAAATACTTGTCATAAGAACACTTGCTGCTACCTTGGTAAATTTCTTTTTATTGGTCATCCTGACCCTCCTAATTTTGTGATCTCGGGCAATACCTGAATAGGAAAAGCTAATCAGACCCGACGTGCCGCATGCATATTCAAAAATTCTGTGATGATATTAGGTTAGAGCAACAACGCGCGACGCACAATTAACGGAATTTTATGCCTGGCGACAAAGTGCCCCCTATTCTTTCAAACCTACGTCTTTGCTAAAATAGTTAAGTAGGCATTGGACTAGGAGTTGGCCTTGATACATGGAAATTCTAACGATCCAGTTCTCATAAAGAGAATAGGTTTAAAAGTTTGGACGCTTAAAGATGAGATTGAAAATGTTGTTATCAGCACGCTAAAGGCGAACCCACAACTTAAAGAACTAGACGCTAAAACACTTCAGGCCATTAAAGAAGAATACACTTTTAGGGATCCTTCTAATACTCCTGCTGGTCTTTCCTTAGTTCCCGAAGCAAATGAAGAGGAAGATTTAGAAGCTGAAATGGCCGCTGCAATTGCTAATGGGGATGGAGACGAAGAAGAAGAAGACCTAGAAGCTGAAATGGCCGCTGCAATTGCTAATGGGGATGAAGGCGAAGAAGACCTTGAGGCTGAAATGGCCGCTGCAATTGCTAATCCCGACGAAGGTGAAGGAAGTAAAGGGCCCAAAGAAGGCGGACCAGTCGTTCCTGTACAAATCATACAACGTTCAAGCTCCATTATTCCTCCTGCGAGGATTAGTAGAGGTATAACAGTTCTTAGTGAACTATCTATGGAGAGCTTGTACTTCTTCGGAAGCGAAAATTTCATGGAAGGTCAGTCCATAGTCATCGAGTTTCAAATACCTAAGAGATTTGTTGTTAATGCCAAAGTTTCCTACTGCCGGCCCTTTAATATACGGAGCCGTATCATT
>CALHBL010000181.1 GCA_937930825.1 uncultured Bacteriovoracaceae bacterium | reverse complement strand
GAGAGACATGGCCTTATTGATGACAATGGATTTTTAAAGGAATGCTCAACTCACTATCAACTTCTTCTCTCTAAGAATATAAGAGAATTAGCTACTTTAGAGAGTGAAATAGCTGAAAGCTCTTATTTTACTGACCTTTCTCAAAGAATGAATAACGCTACCTTAAGCTTAAGCAGCTCTGCCCAAGTAACACCATCTTCTTTTGCTAAGATTGGTGACATATCTCCCGATATTCCAGCCGACTGGTATTCACTAACTAGCGAGGCCCCATGGGGAAAAATCTGGAAAGGAGTTGGTCACTTTCATGAAACTCCACTTTCTTCAGGGTGGGTGTCTTTAAAATCCTCTAATTGGTTTTCATTATCTCAAAGCCATGAGCTTACTGGGCCGTACGCGCTTGGCCATGGACATGACGATTACGGAAGTTTCACTCTATCTTATCAAGGTACTCCAATTATCATTGATCGAGGTAGGAGGACCTATTCTAGTAACGAAGGTACGGAAAGAAAAGATCACAATACAATATGTGAAGGTACTAAGCTTCAAATATTCAAGGGGGCCGGACTTAAAGAAGCAGCATCTATTCATAGTAAAAAGAAGCTTAGGACTAAAGTAACCTGCGATAAAATAAACTTTGAGGTAAAAGATCACTGGTCAAGATCGCTAAGCTTAGACTCTAATAACTTTATCATCGAAGACAACTACATTTCCTCTATTTACTCGACTCTTTATTTCTCACCTCGTCTAAAAATTGAACAAAGATCACAAGGAGAAATTCATCTTAAAGGCGATGACTTATCCTTCTTAATCAAGTTTGAAGGAGACAGAGTTACGACAAGCCTTTCATCAACAACAGCTTTTCTCACTTATGGTCAAAGTACAAAGAGTACTTGCCTCAAGTGGAGTGGCAGTGGATCAGTAATAATAAGGATCTCTTGTGATACCTAAAGTTTCATTTATCACCACTTTTTTCAATGCTGAAGAAACTATCGTCGCTTGTATAAAATCAATGCTTAATCAAACATACAAAGAGCTAGAGATCATTGCTATTGATGATGCTTCAACTGATAAATCCCTTGAGCTGATCAACCAGTTTAAAGACTCAAGACTCAAAGTATTCTCTGATAAGAAGCTCGGTAGGGTCAATGCACTCAATAAAGGCTTAGCTGAAGCGACGGGGCAATATGTAGCAATCCTTGATGCAGATGATGAAGCATTAGCAAATAGAATTACCGAACAAGTTCATTTTATGAATCAGAATACAGGCATAGCCCTCGTTTACAGCAATGTAATTTTCATGAATAAAGAGGGTAGAGTTTTTGATCAGTCTCATCTAGATACTCGCATTGCGAAGACAAATCAACGCCTTTTGTCTTTAAATCCATTTGCCCACTCAAGTGTTCTCTTTAGAAAAAGTGAAGTGTTGGACATCGGTGGCTACAATAGTAGATGCGAAAGAAGCATAGATTATAATATGTACCTAGAACTTCTAATAAATAAGAAAATTATCCAAGGCCTATCAAACCCATTAACGAAACTTAGAGTATATGACGACTCTTGGGGTAAAGTGGAAGGTTCGAGCTTACAATTTTTTTATGGCTCTTTAGGATTATTCAACTATTTCCATGCCCTTAGCGATGGCAGTAATTACATGAGAGCAAGTGATAAAGAATTTCTTTTTTTCTTAAATCGATTTAAGGTATGGTATTCAAAAAGAAATGTTCTTCCCCTCATTAAAGCAAAAACTTATGCACACAAAGCTGTAACTGACTTAAAGAAATTTAACGTCATAGGCTTTTTGAAGAATATAATCTATTGTTTTAGATACAAGCCTGATTTTTGGAATATTAGAATAAATCCAGCTATACAACTTGGCGACTTTAATAAATTTCACAATACCCTTTATGATAGAAATGAAAAATAATGAGATAGGAAGAACAAAATGCAAGTTAGCGTTATAGATCGATTAATTAAAAATAATTTATATACAATCATTTTATGCTTAAGCTTTGCTATACTAGTTTTTCCATTCTATATTTTTGGACCAATAGGCTTCTACAATGACGACTTTCACTTCCTAGAAACTATCAGTCAAGAAGGTGCACTAAGCGGTATAAAACACTGGCTAAGGGAGTATGGAGTATTCTATCGTCCAGTTGCGATCGTGCTATTATATCTTTTATACTTTCTATTAGGATCTAGTCCTATCGCAATATACAGTTTCTCCTACCTTCTTTTTAGCCTATTAGGCTACCTTACCTATAGAGTCGTTAGCAAAGCAACTTCATCTCAAGCTGTAGGCTTAGTTTCATTTTTATTTGTAATTTTTTTCATTTTTAGCTCTACGGCCTTTCTACAGAACTCTAGCTCATGTATGAACTGGGGGACAGTCCTATCACTATTACTCTTCTCTCATATTTACTTCAAAGAGAGTTACTACAAGCATTCTCACTTAGCAAAGTATTCCTTACTATGGCTAATCCTCTGCTTTAACTACGAGCAAGTTCTAGGGATAAGCTGTGCATTCATAATCACTCTAAGTATAAAACATTTTTCAAAAGAGCCAGCTACATGGATCAAAACAGTCATTAAACCGACAATTTATTTTGGTGTTACGAGCTCTGTTTTCCTACTGACCTATTTAACTGCACAAACTAACCCTAAAATGACATCTTTAAAGAAGTTCAATACTGATAAAGTCTCTATTGAAAAAAAGAAAGTGTCGAATAAAAGCCTAACAGAAATTGAAATAAAAAAAACCTTACATAAAAAAGGACGTATCGCTGGACTTAGGATAAAACTCCTGAACGTATCAAGGTTCTTGAAACTAAATTACTTTTATTCCATTCAAGAAATTAAAAAAGAAGGCGTGCAAGGATTTATATATTTTTTTCTTGTTATAATTCTGGCACTACTTTGTTTATTACTACGACCTCATATCCCGACGCTAAAAGTCTCTATGGCCTTATTCATAACCGGATCATCTTGGACTTTTTTTACCGTCGCTCCCTTCTTGCTCTATAGAAACTTTAGCATGCCACCCTACACTCTGACGGTACCAAGTATAGGTGTAGCGATAGTTCTCGCTTCTCTTCCAGGACTTCTTTTGCAAATTACAAATAAAAAGATTGCAGTATGGTCACTTAAAATAATAGCTATTTTTATTAGCCTTACTTTTCCTATTTCTCAAATCGGATATTACTTTGGTTTAAAGTATGAACTCACTTACTGGGATTCTGTAGCTAAAGAGCTATCTTTGAAGTTTCCTTCGGCCGTCACTCAGAACATTGAAGTTGTTAACCTACCAGACAAAACGAATAAGCATATATTCTGGATGAGAAAAACTATCGGAACAAGATACATTGATCATATTCTTACTCATCCTTTTAAAAAATTTAAGCTAGAAAGCCCCTCGATTGATAGGCTTAACATCACTAATGAAGAATATGATAGCGCTAAAAGCATCATAATTAATGCGGCAACGCAGCTCGTCCCAAAAAACTAGTCTCGCGCCTTCCTCTTTCTCATCCGATTTTGTATAAATAAGTGAAGCTAATTATGCTAATCAAGGGATTTCGCATGTCAGTAAATAATCAGAGCATAATTTGCCAACCCTCTAGATTTTTAAAGCCTCTCGGTATTTATGTTTTATTTATGAACATAGGTGAGAAGAACCTAACAAGAAGAACAATACTTCAGAC